>CALCDS010000001.1 GCA_937900065.1 uncultured Clostridiaceae bacterium
AGCTTCGCTATATACATCAAGGTCAGGATTGAGTACTCTTATAATAGGTCAAGAGAGCACGCTTTCAAAGAGTGGAAAGATTGATAATTATTATGGATTTGAGCAAGGTATATCAGGAAGCGAACTTTTGAGAAACGGTGAAGTTCAGACGAAAAAGTTCAATACAGAAATAGTTGAAGATGAAGTGATAGCTCTTGAATATGACTTTGAGGGAAAGTTTACGATAAAAACAAAGCATGATTCATTCAATTCAAGAGCAGTGCTGTTGGCAAGCGGTTCTCAAAGGACTAGGCTTCCGATCAAAAATGTATCAAAGTTCGAAGGCAAAGGGGTGCATTATTGCACTACATGTGATGGATATTTCTACAGGGATAAAAAGGTTGGAATGCTTGGATATAATGAATACGCTCTCAATGAATTAAATGAGATGAAGCATTTTACAGGCAATATAACCGTTTTGACAAATGGAAATGAACCTGTGGTGGACTTTGGAGAGGTCAAGGTTAATACCAAAAAGATAAAATCATTTGAAGGCGAAAAGTACCTTCAAAAAGTTGTATATGATGATGATACCGAAGAGGAATATGACGGGATATTCGCAGCTTATGGTTCAGCTTCATCCGTGGATTTTGCAAAAAAGCTTGGAATACCTATCAGCGAAGGCATCATAGAGGTTGACAAAAATCAAAAAACCAATCTTGATGGATTATATGCTGCCGGGGACTGCGCCAGCAAGATAAAGCAGGTGTCTGTAGCAGTTGGCCAAGGCGCTGTCGCCGGCTTAAAAATATCTGAATTCATAAGAAATTTAAGGAGGGAATAAAATTGGCAGGAGAAAATATCGTAATATTGACTGATGAAAATTTTGACAAGGAGGTACTTGAATCCAATATGCCCGTAGCCGTGGATTTTTGGGCTACATGGTGTATGCCATGCAGGATGTTTGCATCTACATTTGAACAAGTGGCCGATGAATATGAGGGCAAGGTAAAATTTTGCAGGCTCGATACCGACGCAAATCCACAGACATCTATGAAATATGGAATAAGAAGCATACCAACGGTTGGTTATTTTAAAAAGGGAGAGCCACCAAAGGGCACAGTTGGAGCACTGTCAAAAGCGCAATTTGAAAAGGCAGTCAATAGTAATCTGCTGTAAAGATATATGGATTGTCTGCTCTAAAAATAAGAATAGCTAATGTAGACAATCCATGAAGTTCATCCGCTTGAGATTACGAAAATTTTTAATTTTACAGTGGACTGATTATAAAGATACGGCGTTTTAAATTTAAAACGCCGTATCTTTATCTATTCGCCCCAGGATTTCCAGCCCCTTGTCCAGTCCAAAGCATCTTCTTTATCGCTTTTGAATTTGCTTTTTATGCCCCATATTGTTGATGAGGACTTTGTTATGAAATTGTACAGGGTGTTTATTTTTTTATCCTTGAATTTATATGTATAGTTTTTGTAATTTCCTTCAAGTATTCCATCTTTCAAAAGCTTATTTTTTTCAGCACTTCCTGATAAAGGCATCAATTTTGCTACAGGGTATATATAGCCAAGCTTGCCCTTGTTGAATATCTTCTTTATCCTGCTTATAAATTGTATATTGCATAAAAGATCATCGATTGTGACATCACGGTCAAACATTATGAATCCTATCTTTGCAAACAGGCCTAACTCGTTTAGTGTGGACAGCGCTTTTAGGTTTTCCTCGATTGTGATATCTTTTTTATATCTGTCAAGCTGCGCTTGGGAACCGGATTCAATTCCCACATATACCCTACTTAACCCTGCTTCTTTTAAAAGTTTGAAAAGTTCTTTATCAACATCATTTGCCCTGCATTGTATCCTGAATTCGCATTTTATATTGCGCTTTAAAATTTCACGGCCTATCGCATATGCCCTGTCAGCGCCCCTTCCAGAGCCTCCTATGAAATTTGCATCGTTGAACATAAAATTATGGACACCGTATTTTTTAAGAAGCATCTCCATCTCATCAACTACGTTTTCAGGGCTTCTGATCCTGTATTTGGGCCCAAATGAGGAATAAAAACCATCCACACTGCAAAAGCTGCACCTTCCGTAACAGCCTCTGCTCGATACTAAGGATGCAAAATTAAATTTTTTCATCACGAAATTTAACGTATCTCTTGAAGGAAACGGCAGACTATCTAAATCATTTACCAAATGCCGCTTTGCCGTAGTGACTGCTCTGTTGTTTGATCTGATCGCCAGCCCGTCCACATTTGATAAGGAAGTTCCATTTTTTAATGCATCAATCAGGCTCACAATTGTCTCTTCGCCTTCACCCATAACGATTGAGTCGATTTTAGGATAATCGTTGAGCAAACCTTGATATTCAAATGTCGGGTATATTCCGCCAACGGTTATATGGCAGCTAAAAGTGGGCCTAAGCATTTCAATAAGCTGCAAAGCGTCGGCTGCTCCCTCCTGAAAAGGTATTGAAACCCCTATTATGGTTGGAGAATACTCCTTTATATTCTCGATAGTCTCTTTGTTGTCCCATCCGTTCAAAGGCGCATCGACGATATACACGCTATACCCGTGCTTTCTTAAAACAGCGGCCATATATCCGAATCCCAAATGCTCAATGCTTTCACCAAGATTGCTCCAATAAGGGTTGATAAACAAAACATCCACATTTTTCACTCTTACTACCTCCAATAAAGCGGATATTATGTTTTATTCTACAGATATATGACTATTCCTTCACATTTTTGGTAAAATTATTTAGAAAAATGAATGGGTCAATACTTGTATCTTTGAAATCGCGACAAAACACAGGCAAAGCTTAAGGAACAATATTGTGTGCATAATATCAATAGAGTTATAATAACTAGCACAGTATAAAATTTAGGCTATGCTAAAGGACATGATTTAAATGAAAAGTTAGGAGGATACTGTATTGAAATATAATATTCGTAAGATCGACAGAGGCATTGTTATT
>CALCDS010000002.1 GCA_937900065.1 uncultured Clostridiaceae bacterium
CTTCTTCAAGCTCTATATCAGCTCTAAACGTAGGTATGACGGCTTTCATCACGTCTTTATCCTTGTCCACGACATCTATTTTCAGTCTTTCAAGTATTGAAGCCATTTTATCTGTTGGTATATTTGTTCCCAAAAATCTATTTATCCTGTCAGGTGATATATCGACAGTCCATGGAGTAAGCTCATTATCGTAATTATCCACTACTCCTGATACAACTTCTCCGGCTTTAAGCTCTACTACAAGTTCGGCAGCTCTATTTAAAGCATCCAAGGCAATGTTCGGATCAATTCCTTTCTCAAACCTTGAAGAAGCCTCGGTCCTGAATCCTAATTTTTTGGATGTCAATCTCACTGACGTGCCGTTGAAATTGGCGGTTTCAAACAATATGTTTCTGGATTTTTCCGTAACCTCAGAATCCTCGCCTCCCATAACGCCTGCAACGACCAGAGGCTTTTTAGGATCGGCAATCACAAGCATTGAATTGTCAAGCTCCCTGTCCTTCCCATCAAGCGTTTTGAGACTTTCACCGTCCTTTGCCCTTCTTACGATTATCTTCTTTCCTGAGATCTTGTCATAGTCAAATGCATGAAGGGGCTGGCCGTATTCAAGCATTACATAATTGGTTATATCGACTATGTTGTTTATGGGTCTTACTCCGGCTTCCTTTAACCTTTCCTTCATCCAGTCGGGTGATTCTTCAATTTTTACATTTTTGACAACCCTTACAGCATATCTTCTGCACAAATCCTTTGCCTTTATTTCAACATCTATAAAATCATTGACATTCTGGTCGTTCTCTTTGACATGTATTTCAGGAATGCTTAAAGGCCTGTTGAAAGTGACTGATGCTTCCCTTGCCATTCCTATCATGCTGAGGCAATCCGGCCTGTTGGACGTTATCTCAAAATCTATGACAGCATTTCCTAAATTGAGAACATCCTTTATATCGACTCCAACTTTAGTGTCTTCAGGAAGTATATAAATGCCTGCCGCAGCATTTGGCACATACTCTCCAAGTCCGAGTTCAGCTGCCGAGCAAAGCATTCCGTTCGATTCAAGCCCTCTCAGTTTCCCTCTTTTTATCTTGACTCCTCCTGGAAGTTTGGAACCATGAAGCGCTACAGGGACTACCTGTCCTTCCCTGACATTATCTGCACCGGTTATTATCTGTATAATGCCATTCCCGACATCCATCTGGCATACAACCAGTTTTTCAGCATTTGGATGCTTTTCGATCTTAACTATTCTGCCTGTCACAACATTTTCTATTTCCTTGCCGGTCTCTATTACTTCCTCGACCTTTGAACCGGACATAGTCATGCTATCGGCAAACTCTTGCGGATCTATATCATCGATCTTTACATATTCATTCAACCATTTTAAAGGTACAAGCATTTTTCTCCTCCTTTAGTTGGTGACATTTCTCGATGGGATATAACACACATCTGTTTAATATAACTAGGTAAGAGAAGTGTCCCCTTTCATTAAAACTGGTTTAAAAATCTAATATCGTTTTCATAGAACAGCCTTATATCGTTGATCCCATATTTGATCATGGCCACCCTCTCAAGTCCTACGCCAAATGCAAAGCCGCTGTATCTTCTGTGATCTATGTTGCAAAATTCAAGCACCTTAGGATGCACCATCCCACAGCCCAGTATCTCAACCCAACCTGTTCCCTTGCAAACGCTGCAGCCGACACCTTTGCAAACACTGCAGCTTACATCGAGTTCCGCGCTGGGCTCGGTGAAGTTGAAATGGTGGGGCCTGAATTTGGTCTTTGTATCCTCACCAAACAATTTTCTTGCAAATATATCCAATGTGCCCTTTAAATTGCCCATTGTTATGCCATCATCCACAACCAGACCTTCTATCTGCGTAAACACAGGAGAATGTGACGCATCAGGCGTATCAGACCTGTAAACCCTTCCCGGCACTATTATCCTGATAGGCGGTTTGTTCTTCTCCATATACCTTGCCTGCATAGGAGATGTCTGGGTCCTTAAAAGCACTTCATCATTTATATAGAATGTATCCTGCACATCTCTTGCAGGATGGTTTTTTGGAATATTCATAGCTTCAAAATTATAATAATCCAGTTCAACTTCAGGCCCTTCGACTACCAAAAATCCCATTCCCGTAAAAATCTCCTTGATTTCATCAAGCACTATTGTAAGGGGATGTCTTGCACCTCTTTCTTTGATCCTTCCCGGCATAGATATATCGATTACTTCGCTCTTTAACTTTTCATGCTTCTCTCTTTCTTTCACTGATTCCAATGCATCATTTATGAGTCCTTCAATTTCAGACCTTATTTCATTTGCCAGTTTCCCTATTACAGGCCTCTCCTCACTGCTAAGCGATCCCATACCCCTCAGTATGGCAGTCAAACTTCCTTTTTTGCCCAGGTACTTTACTCTGACATTATCAAGTTCCATTGCATTCGATGCTTTTTTTATATCCTCTGATGCTTCTTTTTTGATTTTCAGCAGCTGGTCTCTCATCATCATTCTCCTTCCTTATTTTATCGATTCTTAAAGGTATTAAAAAAACTCCATCCACAGCAAGGGACGGAGTTTATTCCGCGGTACCACCCAAATTGGCAAAACCCGACTTTATCTCATAACGGGAGTTCCGTCAAGGCCTAATATCATTTCAGCCTTGAAGTTCAGGAGCGAACTCTTCGCATTTCCTTATCCTAAAGCCGTTCTCAGTCATCGGCGGCAATTCCCTGTTGGAAGGAAATACTACTCCTCTCCATCATTACCATACTATATAACGAGGCGACAGATGCCCCCCGCTTGTGGTGGCGGGTACTGCTTCAGTTTTCAGTCAGTTAGCTATCTTTCGCCTCATTGAAACGCACGAAGGTAAGAAAATTTTTCTACAGCCGAAAAATTTTCTACTGATGCGTTATAATATACTGAATTATAACATATTGAAACGTTTTGTCAATGCTTAACAAATCA
>CALCDS010000003.1 GCA_937900065.1 uncultured Clostridiaceae bacterium
TGATTGCAAGAAAGACCTGGAGATATTTTGAGGACTTTGTGTCTTTGAAAGACAATTATCTTCCTCCCGACAACTTTCAGGAGGGACTGCCGCACGGCCTGGCGCACAGGACATCTCCGACCAATATCGGACTTTATCTTGTTTCAGCACTGTCTGCATATGACTTAGGATATATATCAACATGTGATTTGATTGAAACGCTGCATAAGACATTTGACAGCATGGATAAGCTTGACAGATGGAGGGGCCATTTTTACAACTGGTATGATACGGTCACAATGCAGCCTTTAAGGCCGCTTTATGTTTCAACGGTAGACAGCGGCAACCTTATAGCTTATCTCATGGTTTTGAATGAAGGGCTGAAGGAATGCATGGATAAGCCGCTTATAAATGTTTCGATTCCTTCAGGACTTATCGATACGATCAAACTGTTGAACCGGGAGATGGGAAGCGAAAAACTCGATTATAAAATACTTGAGAAGTTTTTAAATGAAAAAGTTATCGATACCGATGAGTGGCTATCAGCAATAAATGAAATGATGAATATGCTTGAAAGATTGAAAGAGCATGAAAAGTCATGCCCGTATTTTGCAAAAGTTTATGACTTGTTTCACAGCTTCAAAAAAGAAATGGAAAATACGATGCCATGGATAGAGTATACTGACACGATTCCAGATGAGGTGCAAAAGCAGCTTAAGGAAAATCCGGATGTTTCAGATGCTGTTTCAGGCATCTTATCCAGATTTAAGGCATCGATTTCTCTAAACGGCCTAAGCCGGGAATATACGGAAGCATTTAAAAGCTTGAATTCCATTATATCGTCTCTTTCAAAAGAGGAGAAAGAGATGGCATTATGGCTTAAGAATCTTAAATCAAAGCTCATTGTATCATATCTTTATGTCAATAGAACAATGAGCACTATAAGAGAAATAATAAAAAGGTCTGATATGATTATCAAAGACACGGAATTTAAACCATTGTTTGATGATAGAAGGCAGCTTTTTTCAATAGGCTACAATGCCGAAGATGAACAGCTGACCCGCTCATACTATGACCTTTTGGCTTCTGAATCCAGGCAAACCAGTTTTATTGCGATCGCAAAGGGCGATGTGGACCAGAAGCACTGGTTCAGGATGGACCGCTCCATGACGAGCTTTGGAAGCGCAAGAGGGCTTGTATCGTGGAGCGGTACGATGTTTGAATATCTTATGCCTCTTCTTATAATGAAAAATTATGAAAATACATTGCTTGATGCCACCTATAGATTTGCATTAAAAAGCCAGATAGAATACGGAAGGATGCGAAACGTACCTTGGGGAGTGTCCGAATCGGGATACAATTCATTTGACATAAATTTGAATTATCAATACAGGGCCTTTGGCGTACCGAGGCTTGGACTAAAGCGCGGCCTGGTAAATGATATTGTTATTGCTCCATATGCCAGCATAATGGCATCAATGGTGGATGTACAATCGGCCGTAAAGAATTTGAGACTTTTATCGTCACTTGGAGCTGAAGGCGAATACGGTTTTTATGAAGCTGTGGATTACACGCCTGAAAGAGTAAAGGCAGGCAAAAAGTATGCGATTGTAAAGAGTTTTATGGTGCATCATCATGGAATGAGCATGCTTTCATTTGACAATGTGATAAATGGGGAGATAATGCAGCTTAGATTTCACAATAATCCGATGGTAAAAGCATGTGAGCTCCTGCTTCAAGAAAAAGTTCCATACGGCATAATGTTTACCAAGGATATCGAAGAAGAAATAAGCCAGCATGATTGGAAGCGCAAATCTGATGAGGAATATATAAA
The DNA here is from genome assembly GCA_937900065.1 of uncultured Clostridiaceae bacterium. Classification (GTDB taxonomy): domain Bacteria; phylum Bacillota; class Clostridia; order Clostridiales; family Oxobacteraceae; genus CALCDS01. The sequence continues at coordinate 1,814 of CALCDS010000003.1, forward strand.
GGAGCTTAAAGGATATGAGACAGCGTTTCCACAGGTGCATGTCATATCCAATGGAAACTATCATACCATGATTACAAGCCGCGGCGATGGATTTTCACGCGTAGGCGGCATATCAGTGACAAGATGGAATGAAAAATTATTATATAACGGGTATGGCATGTTCTTCTATATAAGGAATATAAACTCGAATGAGGCATGGTCGGCTTCATATGAGCCTATGAGAAAAAAACCTGAAGAATATAAGGTCGTGTTTTCTTCGGATAAAGCCGAATACTGCAGGACCGACGGAAATATAGACACCCGTATGGAAATCGTAATATCGCCTGAAGACAATGTGGAAATAAGAACTATATCGCTTACGAATCATAGTTCACATTTCCGCATAATCGAAGTTACGAGTTATTTTGAAGTTGTGCTCTCACCCATAGGAGCCGACATGGCGCACCCTGCTTTCAATAATCTGTTTGTAAAGACGGAATTTGTTCCTGATAAAAACATATTGCTTGCAAACAAGAGGCCTAAGCAATCAAAGCAGAAGCCTTTATGGCTTTTCCATACCGTGTTTGTCGAGGGTGAGACTGTCGGAGCGTTGCAGTATGAGACCGATAGGTCCAGATTCATAGGCAGGGGAAGAAACCTTCAAAATCCTGCTGCAATGGATATAGATAGCAGGCTTTCGGGAACCTTTGGAGCTGTGCTTGACCCCATAATGAGCATAAGAAAAAGGATCAGGATAAAATCTGGGGAGACTGTAAAAATTTCATATTTGATCGGAATAGCGGATTCGAAGAGCGATGCTTTGAATCTTGCTGAAAAGTATAACGGCAAAGCCGCGGTGAGCAGGGCTTTTGAGCTTGCATGGACGCAAAGCCAGGTGGAGGCAAGATATTTGAATTTGATAAGCAGGGATATAGAGCTTTACCAGATGATGCTATCCCATATATTTTATATAAGCCCGTTAAGGCGGGAGAGGGAAGATATGATAAGGAAAAATGCAAAAGGCCAGTCAGGGCTCTGGCAGTATGGCATATCCGGAGATTTTCCAATAGTTCTGGTAACTGTAGAGAGTGGAGACGACCTAAGCATTGTTGAAGATGCGGTGAAAGCCCATGAGTTCTGGAGGAGCAAGGGCCTTAAAATCGATATGATAATATTGAATGAGGATGCCGGGAACTATCTTCAGGAATTTAACGATAGGATTCGAAAAGTGATTCTATCAAATAGAGGAGGAAATGTGCAGGATAAGCCTGGGGGGATATTTTTAAGGCAGGCAAGTATTATGGATGAGGAATCGCTAAATCTTATATTTTCTGTTTCGAGGATAGTTTTCAGCGCAAGCAATGGCTCGCTCCGCCAGCAGCTTAAAATCAAAAATTTCAGTCAAAATAGGGCGAAGAGAGATCTTCCTGTGTTTCACAACATATATCAGGGCGTACCCGAAACTTTGGAAGAGCTTACCTTTTTTAATGGGTTAGGCGGATTTAAAAAAGACGGTTCGGAATATGTGATATGGCTTGAAGGCAAGGTCGATACGCCTGCTCCATGGTCCAACATAATATGCAATGAAGAATTCGGGTGCCTTGTGACGTCATCAGGTTCGGGATATACCTGGGCTGAAAACAGCAGGGAGTTTAAGATTTCACCATGGTCAAACGATGCTGTAATGGATCCTCCCGGTGAGATATTGTATTTGGTCGATGAAGCTGAAGGAGGGCCTTGGTCCATAACGCCGCTTCCGGTAAGAGAGGATGAACCTTATACGATAAGGCATGGATTCGGGTACAGCATCTTTGAGCATGTAAGCCATGGGATAAAACAGGAGATGACCGTGTTTGTGCCAAACTCGGGAAGGATAAAGATCGTCAAGATAAGGCTCAAGAATATATCCTATTCTAAAAGAAAGATGAAAGCATGCTATTATATGAGGCCGGTTTTAGGTGTCAACACTCAAATGACAGCACCATTCATCGTATCGGGCATAGATGACAATCAAAGCCTGATTATTAGAAATACCTACAGCGATGATTTTCCAGGCCGTGTTGTTGTAGTGGATTGTTCTGAAAAAAAGAGGTCCGTAACCGGGGACAATGTGGAGTTTATGGGCTTATCGGGTGAGATCGGCGTACCTGAGGCCCTTTTAGGAGATGAGTTGTCTAAAAGGGTTGGGGCAGGTTTTGACCCTTGTGCTGCGGTCATGGTAAAGGTTGAACTTTTGCAAAATGAAGAGAAAGTGATAGTTTTTACCATAAGTGAAGGGGAAGATGAAAAGAGCGCATCAGCTTTGGCATTAAAATATAGGGATGTCTATCAGGTCGACAGGGCTTTGAGAGAGACTAAGGGATTCTGGAGAAACCTTTTAAGTGTAATACATGTAAATACTCCGGATATATCATTGAATATGCTTACAAACGGTTGGCTCATGTACCAGACAATATGCTGCAGACTGTGGGGCAGATCGGCATTTTACCAATCCGGGGGAGCATATGGTTTCAGGGATCAGCTCCAGGATGCCATGGCTGCATCGTATGTCTATCCTGAATTGGCCAAAAAGCAAATAATACTCCACAGCTCACACCAGTTTCTGGAAGGAGATGTGCAGCATTGGTGGCACCCGATAAGCGGCAAGGGCGTAAGGACGAGATTTTCAGACGACAGGCTCTGGCTTCCATATGTGGTAGCCGATTATATTAAGGTCACAGATGATATGAGCATACTGGATGTTGAAACGCCCTTTTTGGAAGATGAACCGCTCAAAGAAGGTGAAGATGAAAGGTATAAAAATCCTAAGATTTCCGATGTTTCAGGCACGATATACGAGCACTGCATAAGGGCGATTGAGAAATCTTTGAATTTTGGAGAACATGGGATACCTCTTATGGGAAGCGGCGATTGGAATGACGGTATGAATAACGTTGGAGACAAAGGCCGTGGAGAGAGCATATGGCTTGGATGGTTCCTCTATAAAATATTGAAGGAATTTGCGTCAATATGCACTGCACTGGACGATGGAGAAAGGTCTGAAAGATATTTAAAGACAGCTGATGATATAGCATCTTGTATAGAAAAGAACGGATGGGATGGAAGCTGGTACAGGAGGGCTTATTTTGATGACGGCACTCCGCTTGGATCGGCGTCAAACAGTGAATGCCAGATAGATTCGATAGCCCAGTCGTGGTCTGTGATATCTGGCGGAGGAAATCCAAAACGTTCCCATGAGGCAATGGTTGCTCTTGAGAATTATCTTGTAAACAAGGATGCGGGAATAATAATGCTGCTTACGCCTCCATTTGATACAGGCGACCTAAATCCCGGGTATATCAAGGGATATGTGCCTGGAGTGAGAGAAAACGGAGGACAGTATACTCATGCTGCGGTATGGGTTATACTGGCGCAGGCAATGATGGGATCTGGAGACAAGGCTTGGGAACTTTTCAGGATGATAAATCCGATCAACCATACTTTAACGCAAATGAACTGCGCAAAATATAAAGTGGAACCATATGTGCTTGCATCAGATGTATATGGAGTGGAACCTCAAACAGGAAGGGGCGGGTGGACATGGTACACAGGAGCTGCAGGATGGATGTACAGGGTGGTCGTCGAGCACATGCTCGGGCTTAAATTAAAAGGCAGCAGTTTAAGTATAGAGCCTTGTATACCGTGTAAATGGAAAGAATATGCGATAGAGTACAGATATATGGATACGCATTATGTTATATCTGTTAAGAATTTATCGGGATATAACCGAGGCGTGATGTCGATCCGGTTGGATGGAAGATTTTTAAACGATAAAAAAATCAAGCTCGTAGATGACAGACTGAAGCATACCATTGAGATCGTGCTTTGAAATAGTTGCTTAAAATGTTTAGAAAGGCTCATATAACCTGGCTTTTGGCCCTGCTAAAATATAATGCCGACTTTGATTAGTCCAAGTAAAGGAATGTTTGAAATCGATACATTTATTTTTAGCAGGGCCTTTGGTTTAAGATTTTAATCAAAAATATATTAAAAAATTGTTAATAGTTTAACAAAAAGTATAGCCTTGTGCTGAAAATTTATATATAATATGAGTATGAAACATATAAAACTTTTATAGTAAAAAAGAGGTGCGCTAAATTGGCGGTAACAAATGTTGAGGAATTAAAACTAAAGCTTGAGCAAGTTAGAAAAGCACAGAGGCGATATTCACAATACAGCCAGGATGAGGTTGACGAGATATTCAGGCAGGCGGCCCTGGCAGCAAGCGATGCAAGGATCAGGCTCGCTAAAATAGCCGTTGATGAGACTGGAATGGGGATAGTTGAGGATAAGGTCATCAAAAACCATTTTGCATCAGAATACATTTATAATAAATACAAGGATGAAAAGACATGCGGGGTTATTGAGAAGGATGAGGCATTCGGCATTGAAAGGATTGCAGAACCGATAGGGGTTATTGCTGCAATAGTGCCGACGACCAATCCAACATCGACTGCAATATTCAAATCGCTGCTTGCACTTAAAACGAGGAACGGCATAATATTTTCACCTCACCCGAGGGCAAAGAAGGCTACGATTGCAGCAGCCAAAATAGTTCTTGATGCAGCGGTAAAAGCGGGAGCCCCTCAGGATATAATAGGATGGATCGATGAGCCTACAATAGAGCTTTCAAATGATTTGATGAGACAGTGTGATATCATACTGGCGACAGGCGGGCCGGGAATGGTCAAAGCAGCTTATTCCTCCGGAAAACCAGCAATAGGCGTTGGAGCCGGGAATACCCCTGCGATAATCGATGAAACAGCTCATATAAAGATGGCTGTAAATTCAATCCTTCTTTCAAAAACATTTGATAACGGGGTCATATGCGCATCTGAACAGTCAGTTATAGTGCTAGAGCCCATATATGAAGAAGTTAAGAGGGAATTTGAAGAGAGGGGTGCATACATTCTTAAAGAAGATGAGATAGACAAGGTAAGGGATATAATCTTTAAAGGCAGCTCAGTGAATGCCGAAATTGTGGGGCAAAGTGCTTGTAAGATTGCCAATATAGCCGGGATAACAGTTCCAGAAGCTTCAAAGGTCTTGATAGGAGAAGTTGAGGCAATAGATAAAGATGAGCCTTTTGCGCATGAAAAGCTTTCTCCGATTCTTGCCATGTATAAGGCAAAGACTTTCGATGAAGCGCTTGACAAGGCCGAAGCTTTGGTTGAGCTTGGGGGAATAGGACATACCTCTGTTTTATATACCGACCAGGTGAGGTCCAGGGAAAGGATCAAAAAGTTCGGGGCCAGGATGAAAACAGGAAGAACGATCATAAACATGCCTTCTTCACAAGGCGCGATAGGTGACATTTACAATTTCAGGCTGGCGCCCTCTTTAACGCTCGGTTGCGGTTCATGGGGCGGAAATTCAGTGTCTGAAAATGTGGGAGTCAAACATCTGCTCAATATAAAGAGCGTTGCCGAAAGGAGAGAAAATATGCTTTGGTTTAGGGTCCCGGAAAAGATATACTTCAAATTCGGCTGTACCGAACAAGCTTTAAAAGATTTGAAGAAGGCAGGAAAGCAGAGAGCATTTATTGTGACAGACAGGGTTTTGTACCGTCTCGGTTTTTTGGATAACATAGTGGAGACTCTTGAAAGAGAAGGCCTTTCAATAAAGATATTCTCGGATGTTGAACCGGATCCCACATTGAGTATTGCCAAAAAGGGTGTGGAAGAGATGAAAGGTTTCAAACCTGATGCAATAATCGCGGTCGGCGGCGGTTCACCAATGGATGCGGCCAAAATAATGTGGGTTATGTATGAACATCCCGAAGTCAAATTTGAAGACCTTGCGATGAGGTTTATGGATATAAGAAAAAGAGTCTACACATTCCCTAAGATGGGAGACAAAGCCATGCTTGTATGCATACCTACTTCCGCAGGAACAGGCTCGGAAGTCACTCCATTTGCAGTGATAACCGATGACAGCACGGGTTTGAAATATCCTATTGCCGATTATGAGCTTACGCCTGATATGGCAATCGTTGATGCTGAGCTTACCATGAGCATGCCTAAAAAACTTACGGCAGCATCAGGAATAGATGCACTGGTGCATTCTCTTGAAGCTTATGTTTCGGTAATGGCATCCGAATATACAAACGGTCTGGCTCTTGAATCGATAAGGCTTATATTTAAATACCTTCCGATGGCTTATAATGACGGTATGAATAACATAAAGGCAAGGGAAAAGATGGCACATGCTTCCTGCATGGCAGGAATGGCCTTTGCAAATGCGTTTTTGGGAGTATGTCATTCGATGGCTCATAAACTCGGCGCAAGACATCATATAGCACATGGCCTTGCGATCGCTCTTTTAATCGATGAGGTCATAAGGTATAATGCCGTTGACAATCCGAGGAAACAGGCCACATTCCCGCAGTATAAATATCCTAATGCAAAATGGAGGTACAGTGTGATTGCAGACTATCTAAAGCTTGGCGGAAATACCGAAGAGGAAAAAGTCGAGCTCTTGATAAAAGCAATCGATAAGTTGAAAGAAAGTGTTGGGATACCTAAAACCATAAAGGATGTTGGGATTACAAGCGAAGATTTTTATTCGACGCTTGACGAGATGAGCGAAGAAGCCTTTGATGACCAATGCACTGTTTCAAATCCGAGATATCCCTTGATAAGCGAGATCAAGAATATGTATATCAATGCATTTGAAGGCAGAGCATAAAGTAGAGAGAAAAAGTCCTATAGGAATCAGACTATAGGACTTTTTTTAATTTTAGGTATAATATATACATAGGTATAAAATTTGCAAGTGTGAATTACACGGTTTTAATTAAACAGGAGGGATAAATGGATGGATGAAGAAAAGAAAGTCATATTCAGCGGAGTGCAGCCGTCGGGAAACTTGACGATCGGCAATTACCTGGGGGCTTTGAAAAATTGGGTGCTCCTGCAGGATGATTATAGATGCTACTTTTCCGTAGTAGATTTGCATGCGATAACCGTGAGGCAGGAACCTAAAAGCTTGAGAGAAAAAACGCTTGAAGTTCTGGCGTTATATCTGGCAGTGGGACTTGACCCGGAGAAAAACACTATTTTCATACAATCCCATGTTCCGGCTCACTCTGAAGCAGCATGGATATTGAATTGCTTCACATATATGGGAGAGTTAAGCCGGATGACTCAGTTCAAGGATAAGGCGGCAAAGCATCAGGACAATATAAATGCAGGACTGCTCACGTATCCTGTGCTCATGGCTGCAGACATACTGCTTTATCAGACCGATTTGGTGCCTATTGGAGCCGACCAGAAGCAGCATCTGGAACTGGCGCGCAATATTGCGCAGAGGTTCAACAATATATACAGCCCTACATTTAAGATACCCGAGCCGTTTATAGGAAATGAGGGTGCAAGGATAATGAGCCTTCAGGATCCTGCCAAGAAGATGTCAAAATCCGATGAGAATGAAAACGGATACATATTGATAATGGATCCGCCGGATGTCATAAAGAGAAAGATTCAAAGAGCTGTGACCGATAATCTCGGCACAGTCAAATATGCGGATGAACAGCCTGGAGTCAAAAATCTTATTTCCATATATTCGGCTGTAGCCGGCATGCCTTCTGATGAAATCGAGAACAAATATAAAGGTGCAGGCTATGCCAAATTCAAGCAGGATTTAGCTGAAGCTTTGATCGAGGAGCTTAAACCTGTTCAGGAAAAATGCAATGACCTTCTTAAAAATAAAGACTATCTGAAAAAGATTTACAGTGACGGGGCGGAAAGAGCGGCAAAGGTGGCATATAAAACCCTTCGCAAGATGCAAAAAAAGATAGGATTTATACCATATCTGGCAAAATAAAAAATGGGCTATTTCACATCCATAACCCAAAGCCTGCACATGCAGGCTTTTTTTGTATCCATGTTTAATCGGATATTTCGGGTGCACCTTCAGTTGATGTGATGTTTATTTTATATATGTGGTCTGCAACTCTTTCAAGATAGTTTACAAGGTCTGAATAGAGAACTCCGGATTCTACGCTGCAAGCGCCGTTTTCAAGCCTTGCAAGGTGGGTTTTTAAAATGTTTTCAGCCATGGAATCGATTTTGGATTCGAGCTCCATGTTTTTGTAAATCAAACCTGTGTTTTTGCTGTCGAGAAGTTCTATCGCATTATCAAACATCTGGATTATTACCGACTGCATACCTTTCAGCTCGTCCACAGCGTCCTTGCTAAAAGTAAGCTGCCTGTCTATTTTGGTAGTGGCCAAGCCAACCATATCGATTGCATGGTCTCCTATACGCTCGATATTGTTTATGTTGTTTATCATGACAGGTACAAGAGCGGAAAGACGGTCTGAAAGCGGCCTCTTTGATATGTCAACTATATATGATGTAATATCCTTTTGAAGAGTGTTTATCGTGACTTCATATTTTTTTACGGTTTCCAGTGATTTTTCGTCATTTGTATAAAAAGCTTGCATAACATTGTTTATCATTTTCTTTACGATTTCAGCACCCCTCCTCGTTTCCGAAAGCGATGCCTGGAAAGCAGCTACAGGCGTGTCTAAAAGAAGATCATTAAGATAAATAGGAGTATCTTCATCTTCATTGCCCTTGCTTCTTATTAAGGTTTCCAAAAGCTTTACATACTGATTTGTTAAAGGTAAGAATATGACTGCGCTAAGCACATTGAATATTGTATGTGCATTTGCTATTTGAGCGTTTATAGCATTGCTGGGCTGCAGATAAAGCGTGGTAACTTGTACAATTTTTACAAAGAAGGGCAATATTAAAGCTACAAGCACAACCCCGAATATATTATAAAGGGTATGCGCCCATGCCGTACGCCTTGCATTTATATTTCCGGTAAGGCTTGCAAGTTGAGCCGTTACACATGTTCCTATATTGTCGCCAAGCATTATGCATATTGAAGCTCTAAGGTCTAAAAGCCCGGCCTGAGCAAGTATCATTGTAAGACCTATGGTGGCGCTGCTGCTGTGTACCAATGCTGTTGCCACAGCGCCCATCAATATGGCGATAGGGGGTATTGAACCGTAATGTTCAAAGAAATATTTCAAGGTTTCGCTTTTCTCCAATATTGGGACACCCTGGTTCAGTATCTTTAATCCCAAAAACATCATTCCAAATCCCATTAAGGCGTCTCCAAAATTTTTTGCCGTTTTATTTTTCGATAAATAGCTGATCAAAAAACCTATACCGAGGACCGGTAATGCAATATCGGTCAGTTTGAATTGAAAACTGAATGCCATAAGTTGTGCTGTAATAGTGGTGCCTATATTAGCTCCATATATTATTCCTATTGCCTGAGGGAGCTTCATCAAGCCTGCATTTACAAAACCTACTGTAAGTACGGTAATTGCGGTACTGCTTTGTACAAGGGCCGTGAGAAATGTTCCTACAAGGAATGCGCTCCATACTTTTCCGGTCAATACCGAAAGTATCTTTTTCATCATTTCACCTGAAGCTTTTTCCAAGCCTTCGCCCATCTTGTCGACGCCGTACATGAGTAAAGCCGTACCGCCAATCAGTCCAAAAATCAATTCTCTCATATTAATCCTCCATGTTTAATTTTTCATGGTGCAAAAGTGGCCATAAAGACAAATCAAAAGCCTGCTTCATGTTTCTATAACAGGCGATTGTTTATGTAAATTATATAAAGTATTACATGGATTTTAAACTAGAGCATATCCTTATACATTATATAATGAAACCATATGTTTTAAAAGATGTATAAAGAGATATTTTGCATAAAAAGTTGCATACGATTGCACGATAGATTTAGAGTATACTTTTTTATGCATTTGGATTATATTATAAAATGTACCCAAAATGTTGAGAGGTGATATATTGGATAAGGCATTTTATGAGTTGCAAAACGGCAGCGATATAAGAGGAATTGCTTTAGAAGGAGTACAAGGCCAGAGAGTGAACCTGACAGGAGAAAGGGTTAAGGCAATATCAAAAGCTTTTGCAGTATGGCTTTCTAAAAGGGCAGGCAAAGACATAACGGATCTTAGAATATCCATTGGAATGGACTCGAGACTTTCAAGTCCAAGCATAAAAAAGAAGGCATCTGAAGGTTTGATAGATTCAGGATGCAATGTATATGATTTTGCCATGGCCTCAACTCCTGCAATGTTCATGTCCACTGTGACGGACGGATATAAATACGATGGCGCAGTAATGATAACGGCAAGCCATCTTCCATACAACAGGAATGGAATGAAGTTTTTCACTCTAAATGGAGGACTTGAGAAAGAGGAAATAACGGCTGTTCTGGATATTGCGGCATCAGGAGAGTATAAAACTTCAAGCAAGAGAGGCACTGTTTGTGACGTTGATTTCATGTCGGTGTATTCAAAGCTGCTTGTCGATAAGATAAGAAACAATATAAAAGGTGTATCCGACAGCATGCTGCCTTTAAAAGGATTTAAGATTGTGGTCGATGCAGGCAACGGTGCAGGAGGCTTCTTTGTTGAAAAAGTATTGAAACCCCTTGGCGCGGACACGTCAGGAAGTCTGTTTTTAGATCCTGACGGAAGGTTCCCAAACCATATTCCAAATCCTGAAAATTCCGAAGCAATGGGCTTTATTGTAAGAGCGGTCAAGGAGGCTAAGGCAGACCTTGGGATAATATTCGATGCTGATGTCGACAGGGCCGGTGCGGTTACGGGAAGCGGAATTGCAATAAATAGAAATCGGCTTATTGCAATGATGGCTGCAATCGTGCTTAAGGAGCATCCAAACTCCATAATAGTTACCGATTCCGTAACATCCTCGGGTTTAAAGAAATTTATTGAGGACTTGGGAGGCATACATCACAGGTTTAAGCGCGGATACAAGAATGTGATAGACGAGGGAATACGTTTAAACAGCATTGGCAAGGAATGCTATCTTGCGATGGAAACATCAGGTCATGGAGCGCTTAAGGAAAATTATTTCTTAGATGACGGAGCATACCTTGTCACCAAGATATTGATTGCAATGGCAAATCTAAAGCTTAAGGAAGGAAAAAATATTGAAACCATAATCGAAAAGCTGAAGGAGCCATTGGAGGCGGAAGAGTTCAGATTGAAGATATCAACAGATGATTTCAAAGAATATGGGTCTAAAATAATTTCAGACCTTGGAGCGTATGTTAAAACCGTTTCTGACTGGAAAGTTGAGCCTAAAAATTATGAGGGTATAAGAGTCTCAATAGGAGATGGGGACGGATGGTTTCTTTTAAGATTGTCTCTTCATGAACCTTTGATGCCTTTAAATATCGAGTCCAATTCAAGAGGCGGGGTTAAGGCGGCTGCATTGAAGCTTTTGAAGTTTCTAGAAAATTATAAGAGCCTTGATCTTGCACCGATTAAAGATTACTTAAAATAGTGTTTAGTGATTTTCCCGGCATCTGGCTTGAAATCGCCTGATACCGGGAAAATAATTAAAATATGTCTGATTAGAATATAGATTATGCAAAAAAAGTTATGAATTTTATGGAATATATATCGCAAAGCATTTTGTCATCCGTGCCTTCAGGTTCTATTATGATATAGCTGATTCCAACATCAGTAAGTCTACCAAGCCTGTCTGTGAGTACATTTGTTCCTATAAGGAATTCTATTCTCACTTTTTTGCCTATTTGTGTTTTCAAATATGCTTGTGTAAAACCTATGTCGCTCATCACCGTAGGTCCGCCTTCCTGTGAGAGGCTCACCGGAGGGGGTTGTACCGTAACAGGCGCAGGAGTAACGGGCTCGACAGGTTGGCCTGGTGTTTTACCGGGTACGGGAGGCAATTCCTGAGCCGGCTGATTTGATGGAGCTGTGGGTGCTGCTGCAGATGCAGCCTTTTGGGGTGGAGCTATATAGCTGGGATAAAAATATGGATACATTTATCTTCCTCCTTATAATTTAATGGCAGGGGATGCTTTTTACCAAATCATGCATATATCCGTAAGACTGCTTTAGGGAATACATGCTTTACAATTTCTATAAATTTAAGTCATGTAATATAGTTCAGTGGGGATGTAAAAACAATGTTCTCCTATACGGTTTATTATTGAACCGGTGCCATTGCGGGGGAATATTGTAGGACATGATGGAGAAAAAGGGTTGAAATACCACAGGGCTTGCCCAATTCCCCATAGCTTATTGCCGGATAAAGCCCAGTCTGCGATATCATAATGTATCTGTTCAGGAGGGTTTGCCCATATGGTCTGTAAATTAGTGCGGCCTCCAAGAATTGAACTCATACAGTCAAACTGTCCCGGTTGAAAAATAACCTTTCTCAAGTCCCCTTGGCATATCCTCAAGTATTCGCCCGCGGACACATTCACTCTGTTCATTATTACACAGGCGACGGCCCTCATGCCGTTATCCCCTTCTCCGCCTGCTTCACATTTTATTATCCTTGCGAATAGTTCTCTTGTTGAAAAAGCCATGTAAATCCCCCTTAATGAACAATCGATAATAACAGTATATTCAGCTTCATATATAAAGGTACACAATTTTTAAGCCAAACTAAAAAATGCTGCCCGATTCAAAGAGTCTATATATTCAGATAGGCGGATTCCATAGCACTGCTCCTGCCAACTGATGGCAGCTGTATGGTTTTACTTTAAACTATGTTTTTGTGCATTCAGGCAGATAATCCGTAAAAAAATCTTGATTTGCAAATGTGAATATGGTATCATTTATTTTATAGTTTTGAAGATGATTTACGAGAGCAAAGGCGTTCTCAAAAACATGTTTTTGAGGACGCCTTCTCTTTTTTTGAAAATCAGATTATGTTGTGTAAGGCGTTGATTTTT
>CALCDS010000004.1 GCA_937900065.1 uncultured Clostridiaceae bacterium
ATATATTATACATGAGGAGATGATTGTATGAGGATGTATGACATAATACTCAAAAAGAGAAACGGTGGGGAACTTACAAAGGAAGAAATAGATTTCTTTGTGCAAAATTACACTTCAGGCGTCATACCGGATTATCAGGTGTCAGCTCTTTTGATGGCAATATATTTTAGAGGGATGAATAAAAGGGAAACATCGGATCTTACGATGTCAATGGTAAATTCAGGAGAAAAGCTTGATTTAAGCTCAATAAAGGGTTTTAAAGTGGACAAACACAGTACAGGAGGAGTGGGAGATAAAACTTCGCTTGTAGTGGAGCCAATGGTAGCATCCTGCGGAGTCCCGATTGCCAAAATGTCAGGAAGAGGCCTTGGTCATACAGGAGGTACGATTGACAAACTCGAATCAATAAAGGGTTTTTCCGCTGAAATGAGCAAGGATGAGTTTATAAGGAACGTAAATAAGGTTGGACTTGCAATAGGAGCTCAAACAGGCAACCTGGTTCCAGCTGATAAAAAGTTGTATGCGTTAAGGGATGTTACAGGTACTGTGGACAATATTTCCCTCATAGCAAGCAGCATAATGAGCAAAAAAATAGCATGCGGTGCTGATGCGATAGTACTTGATGTAAAAGTGGGAAGCGGAGCGTTCATGAAGACAATAGATGACAGTTTCAAGCTTGCATCTACCATGGTCGATATAGGCACTGCAGCCGGCAAAAAAACAATAGCAATAATATCGGACATGGATCAGCCTTTAGGATATGCGGTCGGCAACTCGCTTGAAGTGAAAGAAGCAATTGAAGCACTTTGCGGAAAAGGGCCGGACGATCTTATGGAGCTTTGCATATGTCTTGGAAGCCATATGCTCACGGTTGGAGGATATGCAAATACAACAGATGAAGCTGAACATATGCTCAAAGAAGCCATACATAGCGGCGCTGCGCTCAAAAAATTCAAAGAGTTTGTAAAAGCGCAGGGAGGAGATGATTCAGTCATAGATAATACGGATATGCTTCCAAAATCTAAATACTCATATGAACTGAAATCCATTGATGATGGTTATGTAAAAGCAATACAGGCTGAAGAAGTCGGCGAATCATCCTTGATACTTGGGGCCGGAAGGGAAACCAAGGAAAGCAGCATTGATTTTTCCGTTGGTATAATCCTTCACAAAAAGGTGGGAGACAGCGTTAAATCCGGAGAATCTATTGCGACCATCTATGGAAACAGCCGGGAGAAAATCGAGCTTTGCAAAGATAGGCTTTACAAGGCGTTCAAATTCAGCAGCAAACCCGCCTTAAAGCATAAAGTTATATATGGCATCGTAACCGAGGACGG
>CALCDS010000005.1 GCA_937900065.1 uncultured Clostridiaceae bacterium
TTCAGCCTGAAGTTCCTTGCCGCCACTTCTATAATAATGGATATGTTGCGCCCGGGGCGGACAGGTATTGTAAGCTTGGGAATTTTGACTTGAAGTATATCTTCAAAGTCCATATCCTCTTCAAGCCTGTTATAATTTTTTCCATCCTGCCATGTCTCCATATTGATCACCATATCTATGGCCTTGCTGTCTACCACTGATCCGACGCCATACATTGTTCTGATGTCGATTATGCCTATTCCCCTTACTTCTATAAAATATCTGGTTGCCTCAGGCGGTTCACCTATGATGCGATTTTCAGATACTTTTCTAACGTCAACTACATCATCCGCCACAAGATGGTGGCCTTTGGCTATGAGTTCCAGAGCAGTTTCACTTTTGCCTACCCCTGATTCGCCTGTAAGAAGTATTCCTATTCCATATATATCTAAAAGCTCTCCGTGAATCGTGTCATGCGGGGCAAGTTTGGAATCAAGAAAATCGATAGCATTATGCACAAAATAAGTGGTCTTAAGTTTTGAGCGGAAAATAGGCACTTTATGTTCTTTGACGCTTTCAAGCATTGATTCTGGTATGTCCATCCCCTGAGTTACTATAATGCATCTTATAGGATAGCTAAAGTATTTATCCAGCCTTTCCCTGCGCAGCTTTTCATCCAGAGTATTTATATAATACATCTCTATCTTGCCTATTACCTGAAGCCTCAGGGCTGTTTCACAAAAATAATCAAAATATCCTGCCAGCTGCAATCCTGGCCTGTTTACATCGCTGGTCATAAACTCCAGGTCGCGATGGTCCCCTTCATATACGACTTCAAGATCAAGTCCTTTTACAAAATCATCGAATGGTATTTTACCCATGTTTAACCTCCTCGCTTGATATATCAAAAAAAGACAAACTACCCAATTTAAAATGCCTTCGGCAAGAATATTAAGGTAGTTTGTCTTGATATTCTGCTTTATAATAAATGCAATATTGTATGCCCACTTTCAATCTACCTGTAATTAGTACCGGCCAAGTTTGCGATATGATCAAAATTGTCAACCCGTCCTCCTTCATAAGTAAAACTTGCGCCGTCAATCCATTCTCCTTTATAATCCTTTTGCAAGAAAGTTTCGATCAAGCATACAGAAGTTTCAATTCCACCGGTTGAGCCTTGAAAATAACCTGCGGCCCAGGATGCGCCCTTATATTTTGAAGGTTCAGATGCTGATTGATTTTCCCGGGACTCCTTTAGATCTATAACAGCTATTTTACGACCGTCATCTTCGGTTTTGATTTCTGCAACTTCAATCGGCAAGCCTTCGAAATAAAAAAGCGATACCTTTTGAGCCATAATATCGAGCTTTTCCCTTAAGGATTTCTCAGGCGGCATGCTTATATACATCCCAATCTCTCTGCTGTAATCATCTACATTAGCCCTGTAGATGGGGAGCACTTCGCCTTCCCCGGCCTTAAGCGATGCGATAACAGCCATTTCCTCATGGAATCTTTCCTCCAGATTTTCTACCTCTTTTTGAAGATTTGCCACCGATGCCTCCAACTTCTCATATTTTTGCTTGAGCTCTTCAATTTCAGGATCGTTTTTTAAAGCAGCATTTCCGGTACTGTAAAATCCGCAAGTAAACACGATTGATATCAGCATTGCCAATAGCATACCAGCAATTTTCCGGTTCATATAATCCCTCCATAACCATCTCTAATCTATAATATGGTCCCAAGTATAAATGCACCTACATATTTCCATAATATACTTAGTCTGTCAGGATTATTATAACATATGCTTCCATTTAATGGAATATAAATAAAGTCAGTTCTTCTTTTTGAACTTGCTCACAAAAAAACCTTCAAATAATTCCGATGGAAATATAAGCATCATGCTGTCCTTTATTCCATTTATATCCATCATGTTGTATTTTGAGCCTGAACCATCAGGTTTAAGGGTTATAGTTTCAGGCGAAATCAAGCTTTTGTAGTTTTCCATCATCCAGTTGATATTTTCATCGTTCTCATCCTTTATAATGGAACATGTTGAATATACCAGCACCCCTCCCGGTTTTAAAACACGCACAGCGGTTTTTATAAGCTCCTTCTGTTCTCTTACGAGCCTCAGTGTATTCTTAACGGACCAGCCTCGATATGTCTGTGGATTGTCAACGAGAAAAAGTCCCGTACCGCTGCACGGAGCATCAAGCAAAACCCCGTCAAAATATTCATTGTATGCTTCATCGATTTTTTTGCCGTCTCCTATAGTGACTTCTGCAATTTTAACGCCTTGGCGATCTATATTGAATTTAAGCCTTTCCGATCTTATCTGGTTCAGTTCATTTGCCATTATATATCCTTTATTATCCATCAATGCAGCAATCTGTGTAGTCTTGCTCCCTGGAGCTGCAGTAAGGTCTAGAACCTTGCATCCGCTTTTAGGTTCAAGCACAAGGGGAGGTATCATGCTTGAAAGGCTTTGCAAATATATATCGCCATTTTGATAAAGATTGTGCTTTTCCAAATCCTTCTCTTTTTTGTTTCGGATGATTAGGGCGTCTTCATACCAAAGGACTCTCTCATATTTTATATTTTCCTTTCTAAATACGTCCATGACATGTCTTACATCGGTCTTCAATCGGTTTATCCTTAATGTAACAGGCCTTTTGCACATATAACCTGCAAATATATCATCACACTCGCCAGGCTCATATTGCTTTGAAACGATATCTATAAACTGTCTGGGCAATCTTCTGTAAAGCTCCTTATAAGACTTCATCTTTCCTCCTGCAGAATTATATCATCATATATTTAGTCCATGCTTAACAAATATATTGATTTTTACATTATATTTTAACATAATCTATATTTAATATGCCCCACACCATTTGCATCCAACTTTATATATCATAATTAAAAAGGACACCTATTTTGATTTTACATCAAATCACGGTGTCCATAAATAGTTTTATAGATTTGCTATATCAATATATCATTTACATTTTCAGAATTTACAACATCCATTCTCGTCCACATCTTATCATTGGATGGCTTTTGGCCAGATACAATATAATTATACAAGTATATCAAAGGGCTGTATCCCTGTCCAAATGGATCCTGGCCTATGGAATTCGATATGACTCCCTTCTTGATATAATTGATAGTCGATTCTATAAAGTCAAAACATATGATCTTTATCTTCGAGCCCATTCCCGCATCTTCAACAGCCTTAGCAACTCCTGCAATACCGCCTGCCACTGCGAATATGCCGTCCACATCATTTTGTCTGATCAGGGCTTTAGTTTTTTCGTAAGCTTCATCATCGTCATCATGGGCTTGATCTTCAAAAGCTATGCTTATATTTTTTATTTTTTGGATTATTTCCTTAAAGCCAGCTATCCTAAGCTGGTGATCGCTTATATCAAAATTACTTGTAATTATGCCTACCCTTCCTCCGTCTTTAAGTTCCTTTGCCATCATCCTGCCGGCAAGGAGCCCTGCATCATATGGATTCTGCCCTGAAAATACCAGCCTCTTGCTTTCAGGCAGATCTCCGTTGAACGTGGCAACCGCTATGCCTTTATCAACGGCCTTATCTATTAAAGGTACAAGTTCTTTATAATACCCTACTATGGAAATTCCATCATAACCCTTTTCAATTAAACCTTCCAAAGCTTTCTTAAAATTCCCTACGGATATGTCACTTACTTCAATACAATCGACATCAGTATTTCTGCTTAAAAGTTCTTTCTTAGCATACATTATTCCCTGCTTTACCGATTTCCAAAACTCAGCATGGCACGGAAATACAACGCCTATTTTGATATGCCTGGATGGTTTTTTATCAACAAGCTTTACATTTGTGTTAAACTTTGAAACAAGCTTTTCTATGCTTGAAATCATTGACGACAATGTGCTTGATGAATTGTTTATTTCCTGAAGTTCAGCAACGCTTTCCTCAACGACTGAAGCCACTTCCTGGGTGCTTGATGTGACCTTGTTTGAAGCATCATATAATTTCTGGCTTATTGCGGTCGTATCTTTAGCTGAATTGTTTATATATGAGGCCTCATCATTTATCTTTTTCATGCTTTCCATTATGATTTTGCTTTGTTTATTTATCTCATTAAAAATATCCCTTACATTTGAAAACAGTTCCTTGCCTTTATCAAAATTTTTAATCGAATCATTTAAACTCACTTCCACTGAACTGCTGTTTCCCATCATATTTACAATCAGGCTGCTTATCCTTCCCACGCCATCCTTGGCCGCATCGGAAAGATTCGTGGTTTCCTTGGCAACTACGGCAAATCCTCTTCCGGCTTCACCAGCTCTTGCAGCTTCTATGGAAGCATTCAGGGCAAGCATCTTCAACTGCTCGCTTATATTTTTTATAAAATCAATAATACCTGTTATTTCTTCTATGCTGCCTTTAAGTTTTTGTATGAAGTCATATGTGTTCCCCAGATTCGATGATATGATATTCATTTGCTCACTGTATTCATTTATATTTCCTATGCCGTTTTGAGCTATATTGATAGTGTTTATAGCAAGTCCCTGAGTGTCCTTTATATGGCTCATTATATTGCCGACCCTTTTGCAAACCTCATCAAGATTATTCACCGTACCTTTTACAAGTTCGAGCTGCTCTTGGGTTTTGGATGCTATTTTCTGTATGGTCTCGGAAACCTGTTCATTGCCCTTATAACTCATTTCGGTACTTTTGGACATTCTTTCGACTGATTCGGATATAACCAAAATATTATTCTTGGTCTGCTCTATGAAAAAAAGCAGGTTGGATTTCATATCGTTGAATGCTCTAGCCAGCATGTTGATGCTAGCATCATGCTGCAAACCTATATCGCTTATATTCAATTCACCCTCTGATATGGTTTTGGCGTAGCCGGCAATATCGTTTATAGGCTTAAACATCTGCTTGAAGGATATGTATATCGAAATTATGGATATGATTAATATGGCCAGTGCAACAATTATTGAAGTTTTGAGGGTCCCTGACAAGTTAGAATGAAAACCAAATACATAGGTAATAAAAATCACTGTAAAAAGCAGAACCAATATCGAAAGATAAAAGAGAAGCTTAAAATTGAGCTTACCAACACCCTTGGAATCAACTCTCACTTTACTCAGCATTAGTTTTACCCCCTTAGAAGTGCACCTATTCTATTTTTTATTCCAATTTCAATTATATATAATATTGCATTATATTACAACTAAAGCAAACATTTCTATAAAATTCCGCTTATATACAATTTATTCATCTCTACATGCTGTCAAATAATACAAATGTCGCATTGTTTAAACCTAACAAGATCCAGTAAAATACATAAACTATTATTTACGATAATATAAGTCAAATATGGAGGAAATTTTTATGAGGATAACGAATATTTTATTATGATGTTAAACGGGGTGATTGGATTGAAAAGCAAACATGAAAAGGATCTTTCCATAAGCCAATACCAACTGTACTTGTTCAATCAAGGCAAAAACTATTATTCATACAATTCTTTGGGAGCCCATATAATTAAAACAGCAAATAAAAATAAGACAAGATTCAGCGTCTGGGCCCCAAACGCCATCCAGGTAAATATAGTAGGAGATTTCAACGGGTGGAGTTCCAATGCAAATCAAATGGAACTGCTCGGACAATCAGGAATATGGGAGCTTACCTTAGACGGCATCCCTGAAGGAAGCCTTTACAAATATGAGGTACATTCCATGGATGGTTCAATATTTCTAAAAACCGATCCATATGGCTTTTGCAGCGAAGTCCGCCCCAAAAATGCTTCAATTTTATATGACATCAACGGCTATGAATGGGGCGATAAGGAATGGATGGACTCTAAACCCGACAGTCCCCTTTATGATAAACCCTTATCAATATATGAAATGCATATGGGATCCTGGAAGCGAAAACAAGACGGAAGCTTTTTAACATACAGGGAATATGCAAAGCAGCTAGTGGATTATATATATGATATGGGATATACCCATATAGAGCTTCTTCCCATCGCAGAGCATCCGTATGACGGTTCTTGGGGCTATCAGGTGACCGGATACTTTTGCCCGACCAGCCGCTTTGGAAGGCCAAAGGATTTTATGTATTTTGTGGACATGTGCCATCAAAGGGGAATAGGAGTGATACTTGACTGGGTGCCCGCCCACTTCCCAAAAGACAGCTGGGGTCTTGCAAGATTCGATGGGACCCCGCTTTATGAATATGCGGATTCTAGGCTTGGCGAACATAAAGAGTGGGGAACCTATGTTTTCAATTTCGGGAAGCCTGAAGTTTTAAGCTTTCTAATATCGAGCGCCATATTCTGGCTGGATATATATCATATAGACGGTTTAAGGGTCGATGCCGTAAGTTCCATGCTCTACCTTGACTATGGAAGAAAACCCGGGGAATGGATTCCGAATGAACACGGAGGAAATGAAAACTTAAAAGCGGCTGCTTTTTTGCAAAAGCTCAATAAAGCCGTATATGATGACTTTCCAAGCACTCTCATGATAGCCGAAGAATCAACATCATGGCCCATGGTATCAAAGCCAACATATATGGGAGGATTAGGTTTCAGCCACAAATGGAATATGGGATGGATGCACGATATTTTGGATTATATGTCCCTTGACCCGCTTTTTAGGAAGGGAAACCATAACCGGCTCACTTTTTCAATGACCTATGCCTTCTCTGAAAATTTCATACTTCCCCTGTCGCATGACGAAGTAGTGCATGGTAAAAAGTCACTCATAAATAAGATGCCTGGAGATTACAGATCCAAATTTGCCAATTTAAGGCTGCTTTATGGATACATGATGGCTCATCCTGGCAAAAAGCTCCTATTTATGGGAAGTGAGTTCGGGCAATTCGTGGAATGGAGGTTTTACAGTGCTCTTGATTGGAACCTTTTAGAATATGAGATGCACAATAAGCTCCTTTCCTTTGTAAAAGACTTAAACCATTTATATAGAAGGGAACCACCATTGTGGGAAAACGATTATAGCTGGGAAGGTTTTAAATGGATCAATGCAGACGATTCCCAAAGGAGCATAATATCATTTATAAGATTTGCCAAGGATCCGCCGGAGCAAATAATCGTCGTATGCAATTTCACACCCGTAGTATGGAATGATTATATAATAGGGGTTCCATCTTTGGGAGATTACAGCGAAATTTTAAACAGTGACAGCACAAAATACGGGGGATCAGGAATCGCTAATCCATCTGTCATCATCGCACATCCCACACCGTGGCAGTCATTTTCTTATTCACTCAGGATAAAAGTGCCGCCTCTTGGAGCACTATACCTTAAGCTTATTAAAAAAGAAACTGATGATTGATATGATAATTTATTTTAAATATTTTCCTTTAGGTTGATAAACTAAAAGGGGGTATAAGCATGAGTAAGAAAGAATGTATTGCAATGCTTCTCGCAGGAGGGCAGGGCAATAGGCTTGGACTTTTAACTAAAAATCTTGCCAAACCCGCTGTGCCTTTCGGAGGGAAGTACCGCATAATCGACTTCACATTAAGCAATTGTACAAACTCAGGCATAGACACAGTTGGCGTGCTTACACAGTACAGACCTTTGAAACTTAATTCCTATATTGGAAATGGACAGCCCTGGGATTTAGACAGGCTCGATGGGGGCGTATATGTATTGCCTCCCTATATGAAAGGAAAGGTTGGAGAATGGTATAAAGGCACTGCCAACGCCATCTCGCAAAACATAGAATTCATTGAACAATTCAATCCCAAATATATACTTGTACTTTCAGGCGACCACATATACAAGATGGATTACAGCAAAATGATAGAATATCACAGGGAAAAGCATGCTGATGCTACGATCGCGGTCATAGAGACAAAACTGGAAGATGCCAATCGGTTCGGGATAATGAACACTGACAAGGACAACAGGATATATGAATTTGAAGAGAAACCCAAAAATCCCAAAAGCAATAAAGCTTCGATGGGCATATATGTATTCAACTGGAACACTTTAAAAAATTATTTGATAGCCGATGATAAAAATGCAAAATCCGAGCATGATTTCGGCAAAAATATAATACCTCAGATGTTAAGCAATGGAATGGTAATTTATGCTTATAAATTTAAGGGCTATTGGAAGGATGTGGGAACCCTACAGAGCCTGTACCAATCAAATATGGATCTTCTTGAATTTCCTCCAATATTTGATTTATATGACCCTACCTGGAAAATATACGGCAGGAACCAGGGATTGCCGCCCCATTACATAGCACCTAGCGCTGATGTCAAAAGAGCAATCGTTTCTGAAGGAAGCAGCATATATGGAACTGTACGTCATTCAATAATATCGACAGGTGTTTTTATCGATAAATCATCAATAATCAAGAACTCCATAATAATGCCATATGCCAGGATAGGTAAAAATACGCTTATAGAAGATTCAATAATCGCTGAGAAGGTTACAATAGGAAATAATTGCACCATAGGCCGCAGGCCGGATGGCAAAGCACGTCAAATTGAACTCACATTGATTGGCGAAAATGCAAAAATTCCGGACAGCACTGTTGTAGAAAAAGGCATGGAAATAGATTCCGTGATGCTTCAGGATATTTATGATCTCTACCAAAATGATGCAAAGGAGGCAAAGGCATTATGAAGGAATTGCTGGGTGTTATCGATGCTTCAGAAAACCACATTCAGCTAAAGGAGATAACCAAGAATAGATCCATTGCGGCGGTCCCGATAGGAAGCAGATACAGGATAATAGATTTTGCGCTGTCCAATATGGTAAACTCAGGCATACAAGACGTTGGAATCATAACCCAAAATCATTATAATTCATTGCTTACCCATTTAGGACCGGGCAAAGACTGGGATTTAAACCGCAAGCGTGGCGGTCTTTTCATATTTCCTCCATATGGAGGAAGCGACAGCCAGGGATGGTACAGAGGAAGCGTTGACGCTCTTCACAGCATAATGAGATTTATAAGAAGGAGCGAGCAGGAATATGTGCTGGTCTCTGGCACGTATATGGTTTTCAGTTTCACATATCATGACGTATTGAAGTACCACATCGACAATGAAGCTGACATAACAATACTTTACAAAGAAAAAAAGGGAATGACACCTGATGAATTCAAGCAGAACACGCTTATAAAAGTGAATGATTGCGGAAGGGTCGTGGATATGGAAATAAACCCATCACTTCCAAGATTTAATAACATATATATGAATACGTTTATAATTGGAAAGGATCTCTTGGATTATTTGCTTGACGAATGCCAATCCAGAGGTGAAAGCGATTTTGTAAAGGATATACTGCTTCGAAAACTCAGCTCACTTAAAATATATGGATATAAGTTTAACGGTTATCTTGCCTGTATAAATTCAATAAACGCATATTATAGGTATAACATGGATCTTTTAAACTCTGATATCAGGGAAGAACTCTTCATCAAATCGGGTCCTGTCCATACCAGAGTAATGGATGTAGTACCGGCAATGTATTCTGAAAATGCCTGCGTTAAAAACTGTATAGTCGCAGACGGCTGCATAATAGATGGAAATGTTGAAAACAGCATACTATTTAGAGGTGTCAAAATATATAAGGGCGCCAAAATTAAAAACAGCATCATAATGCAAGACAGTGAGGTCCATGAAAATGCCATACTCGAAAATGTGATACTCGATAAGGAAGTCATAATAAGGCGCAGCAAAAATTTGATAGGCCAGGAGATTTATCCTGTTGTAATCTCAAAAGGTGCGGTGATTTAAAGGAGGACTCTCAATGTTAAGGGTACTGTTTGTTTCATCGGAAGGCGTGCCTTTTGTTAAAACCGGCGGACTCGCAGATGTCGTAGGTTCCCTTTCAAAAGCCTTGTTTGATAAAGGGATCGATATAAGGGTCATAATGCCACTATACGGCACGATTTCACTAGAGCTAAAATCCAAGATGATATATAAAAGAAACATATATGTAAGATTGGGATGGAGAAATCAGTATTGCGGAATATTTGAATGCAAACTGGATGGAGTTATTTTCTATTTCATAGACAACGAATATTATTTTAAAAGGGAAAAAATCTACGGCTTTTTCGACGAAGCGGAAAGATATGCTTTTTTCTGCAAGGCCGTGCTTGAATCCCTCCCCTATACTGGCTTTGAGCCGGATGTAATCCACTGCCATGATTGGCAAACCGGTTTGATTCCCGTATTCCTCGAAGCCTACTGCAGATGCCGCGAATATTATAAAAATGTACGCACATTATTCACAATACATAACCTCAAATATCAGGGCATATTTCCAAAAACAATTTTAAATGAGCTCTTAAATCTAAGTGACGATTATTTCACGCCCGATAAGCTTGAATTTAATGGATGCGTCAATTTTATGAAAGGCGGGATAATATATTCAAATCTTTTAACCACTGTAAGCCCTACATATTCTAAAGAAATACAGACCGAATATTACGGAGAAAAATTGGATGGAGTATTGAAAGCAAGAAGCTCAGATCTTTTCGGCATACTCAACGGAATAGATTATGACGAATACGATCCTGAAACCGACAAGCTGATTTTCCAAAACTACAGTATCGGCCATATCGAAAAGAAAACAGAAAACAAAATTAAACTTCAAAATGAGCTGGGCCTTGATGTCTCACCTAACATACCGATTATAGCAATGATATCAAGGCTCACGCCTCAAAAGGGCATAGACATCATAATATCCATGCTCGATGAAATAGTATCCTGCGGTTTGGAGCTTGTAATACTCGGCACGGGCGAGCGTGAGTATGAAGAATCATTCACAAGCGCCAAAGATAAGTATCCCAGCAGGGTTTCATCAAATATAAAATTTGATGAAACCCTCGCTCATAATATTTATGCAGGTGCGGATTTATTTTTAATGCCCTCATGTTTTGAGCCATGCGGCCTAGGGCAAATGATCGCATTAAGATACGGTACCCTTCCCATAGTCAGGGAAACCGGAGGGCTTAAAGATACCGTGATTTCATATAACGAATTTACAATGCAGGGAAACGGTTTTAGTTTCACAAACTACAACGGACATGACATGGTCTATACGATAAAGCGCGCCTTGAATTTTTACAATGACAAGAAGGTTTGGAACAGCATCATAGCAAACGCGATGCTCTGCAATTTCAGCTGGAACGCTTCGGCTGACAAATATATAAAGCTGTATGAAAAACTCATTGGGTTTTAGATGTTATCGATGACATTTGATAAGGGCTACGATG
>CALCDS010000006.1 GCA_937900065.1 uncultured Clostridiaceae bacterium
ATTAATTCAGGCTATGTTAAAGTACAATGTTGATCTTTGAGCAATCCAAGTGAGCCTTAGAACTTATAAAGCGTGAACAGGCGAGCGGGATGCTCAAAGATCAACGCCTTTGTTTAACAGAGTCTGAACTTAGAGGTGGAGGAGAATTATGCTTATTCAAAGACTAAATGACAACTGGAAGATGAAAAGCATGAGTGATGAACAATATATTGATGCATCCGTACCAGGTTCAGTTTACAGCGACTTGCTTAAAAATAACAAAATGGAAGATCCATATTACCGGGATAATGAGCTTAAAGCACTAAAGCTCATGGAAAGTGATTATGAATATATAAGCAGTTTTAATACATCAAAGGATATGATGAGCTGCGAAGAAATCGTGTTGCATTTTGATGGATTGGATACTCTTGCAGATATTTATTTAAACGAGCAGCACATTGCGTATGTTAACAATATGCACAGGACATGGGAATTTAAAGTAAAGAAATATCTTGTGGAAGAAGAAAATAGGTTGAAGATAATTTTTCATTCGCCCACAAAATTTATCAGAGAGGCTGATGAAAAACAGCATATCGGCGGGTCACCGGATGCTATGAGAGGCTTTCCACAGATCAGAAAGGCACATTGCATGTTTGGCTGGGACTGGAGCTTAAGGCTTCCCGATATGGGTATCTGGAGGGATGTTTCCCTTCTTGGAATAAATAAAGGAAGGATAGAGGATGTATATATAATCCAGAAACATAAAGACGGGACGGTAACTCTTGGTTTTAAAGTGGACATGTTACGGACAATGCACAAACATGCATTGAGATTTCATGATGAAGAAAACAAGGCGGCAAAGCTTGGTTATTATTATGTGGTCACCATTACAGATCCTGACGGCAGGGAAAAAATTTATGAAGACTCGCCTGAGAATATCATTTTAACCGATCCAAAGCTTTGGTGGCCTAATGGCTATGGGGATCAACCCTTGTACAGTATAAAAGTGGAACTCATGTATGAGGGAGAAAAGCTTGATACATGGCGGAAACGAATCGGTCTGCGCACCATGACCATGCATATCGAAAAGGATGAATACGGCGAGAGCTTTGCCCATGAGGTAAACGGTGTAAAAGTATTTGCCATGGGTGCGGATTATATACCCGAAGACAATATACTGAGCAGGATGACCCCGCAGAGGACATATAACCTTTTAAAGCAATGCAAGGATGCCCATTTTAATGCGATACGCGTATGGGGCGGAGGCCACTATCCCTATGACGCCTTCTGGGATGCATGCGATGAGCTTGGGCTCATGGTATGGGAGGATTTCATGTTTGCCTGTGCAAACTATAACCTAACAGAAGAATTTGAAGAAAACATTAAAGCAGAATTCAAAGACAACATAAGGAGAATAAGAAATCACGCTTCTCTTGCCATTTGGTGCGGAAACAACGAAATGGAAATGTTTACGGAATCAGGGATTTGGGAGACTACTCCAAAGCTTAAGAGCGATTACATAAAGCTTTATGAATATATTATCCCGAAGATTTTGAAGAAGGAAGATCCTAAGACATTCTACTGGCCTGCAAGTCCGTCTTCAGGAGGAGGCTTTGATGATCCGAATGATGAAAACAGGGGAGATGTCCATTACTGGGATGTATGGCATGGAAATAAGCCTTTTACAGAGTACAGAAAGTTCTTTTTTCGCTATATTTCTGAATTTGGATTCCAGTCCTTTCCATCGCTTAAAACTATAGAAACATTTACAAAACCTGAAGACAGGAATATATTTTCCTATGTCATGGAAAAACATCAAAGAAACAATGGAGCCAACAGCAAGATAATGAGCTATTTGGGCGCCACTTATCTCTATCCAAATGATTTTGACAAACTTATTTATGCATCACAACTTCTTCAGGCAGACGCCATCCGCTATGGAGTGGAGCATTTTAGAAGGAACAGGGGACGCTGCATGGGCACGATTTATTGGCAGCTGAATGACTGCTGGCCTGTGGCATCCTGGTCATCCATAGACTACTATGGCAGATGGAAGGCCTTGCATTATTATGCCAAGAGATTTTTTGCACCTCTTATGTTATCTTGCAAAGAAGAAGGAATTTTAACTCAAGATGCAAATATCAATGCTGAACCTTATGAAGTCAAAAAATCTATTCAGCTCTGCGTTGCAAACGAAACTATGAATGACGAGAAGGTTACGGTCAGATGGGCGCTGCGCAATAACAATGCAAAAATAAAAAAGGAAGGCCAAACCGAAGTCCTGGTAGAGAAGCTGTCAAGCAAGTGGCTTGATACGATCGATATGCATGAAGCCTCGCTGTATGAAGATTATGCAAGCTATGAAATGTTAAAAGGTGGCAAGGTTATATCACAGGGAACCGTAATTTTTTCCGTGCCGAAACACTTTAAATTTATCGACCCAAAGTTAAGCTATAGAGTTGAAGGCGATTCGATAGTAGTCTTTGCCAAAAGTTATGCAAAAAGCGTTGAGATAACAAATGAGAATGATGATATGCTTCTTGAAGATAACTATTTTGATATGAACGGCAAAGAAAGAAGGGTTAAAATTTTAAAGGGCAAACCTGAAGGAATCAGGATTAGAAGCGTTTATGACATAAGATAGAGGGCGAATAAAATGGATTTAAAGGAAGACGAAAAATTAATCTCTTCAGATGCAGAAAAGCTTTCTTACAGTGGAAGAATAGATTTTTCAGATCCCAAGTCACCTGTATTCATATTTCCGGGAAGTTCAGTGTCGATGTCATTTACAAGCTCTAGGCTTAAGATAATTGTAAAAAATAATCATGGTTACTATGATAACTATTTAGGTTATATTTTAGACGGAGTGCAGAAAAAAGTTCTTCTTTCCAATGATAATAGCTTGGATAAAATAACATTGGCAGATGATTTGCAAAAAGATAAACGCCATGAAGTTATACTTTTTAAAAGGCAGGACGGATGCCATGAATTCACTTTCTATGGTTTTGTCATATCTGAGGAAGGCGAGGTAATCTCGCCTTCTAAAAAATTTAGGCGATGCATAGAATTTTATGGGGACTCTGCAGCAGCCGGGGAATTGATTGAAGATGAGGATCATAAAAGCATGGCATCTGAAAAACATAATGGGGAATTTTCAAATGCCTGGCGTTCTTATGCTATGGTAACGGCCAGAAATTTAAAAGCTCAGGTGAGCGTCATAGCACAGTCAGGTGTAGCACTTCTTGATAATGCAGGATGTTTTCATAAGCCAGACTGCATAGGAATGGAAAGCATTTATGATAAGCTTCATTTCAACCCTTGTCTTGGGAAAGTTACTCAGTGGGATTTTAGCAGATTTATACCTCAGGTTGTTGTAATAGATATCGGGCAGTATGATGCACTGCCGATAGACTATATGAAGGAAGATAAAAATGGAGGGAGTGCAAGGCTTTGGGCAAACCATTATAAACAATTCGTTTTAAATATACGGGAAAAATATCCTTATGCTTTTATAGTGCTTACTACTAGCATCATGAATCATCACCCTTCATGGGATCGTACCATCGGGCTTATATGCCAGGAGATAAGGGATGATAAAATCGTGCACTTTCTTTACTCATGCAATGGGAGGGGTACTCCTTTCTGCATAAATAAGCAAGAGGCTGATTATATGGCTTTTGAACTGAGTATTTTTCTAAAGAGTTTCGGGCCCAAAATTTGGCAGGCATTAGACGATTAATGAATATGCAAAATTCAAAAAATGTAGAGTAATCAGAAAGCAATATTGAAAATAATTTACATAAGTACTATAATCAGGCTAGAATGTAAATATTTGAAAAGGAGGAGTCTCAAGTGAGTAATCGTCTAAAGAAGATTTGTGTTTTTTTAGTGGCGATAGCAATGCTTGCATCATTAGCTATTGGCTGTAATAAAACAGAAACGACTACAAAAGGAGAGAATGCTGGCAAGGATACAACAAGTAGCGACACTGCAGACAAGGACTCAACACCTAGAAATGAAACACTTTATTTTAACGGACAGCAGTGGGGGGCAATAAACGATTGGAATCCATTATCAAGCAACTCAAATAATGCATTAGGTGTTACTCAAAAAGATTCATCCAGAACGCTAACTTATGAAACACTCTACATGTATAATATGCTGGATGGAAAGATGTATCCACTCTTGGCATCGGGAGATCCTGTATGGAATGATAACCAAACAACATTAACCATTAAAATCAATCCGGATGCAAAGTGGTGGGATGGAACACCCGTTACAGCAGACGACGTAGCTTATACATGGGATGTAAACGTTAAATACGAGAGTGCAGCCGGAGCAGACTATTCAAATTATATTGACAGCATAAAAGCTCAAGATGCCTCTACAGTAGTAATCAGTGCAAAACTAAAGGATGGTAAAACCATTAATCCATTAAAGGTTCTAGAGTATATTCCAAGGCAGTTTGTAATGCAGAAGGCTTATCTTCAGAAGGTAGAGCAAAGGAATGGGAACGATGCCACCAAGATGAAGACTGACAAGATGGACGATCTTGTTGCATCAGGCCCGTATAAGCCTTATGTAGCTAATGATCAGAAGGTTGTATTTCAGAGAGTCGATGATTATTGGGGAAAAGCAGCTTCAATGTGGGGTAAGCTTCCAGTGCCTAAGTATATAGCTCATAACATGTATAAAGACAATGCTGCAGGAGACGTGGCATTTAAAGCCGGCGAAGTTGATGTTTCACAGCAGTTTATAAGCGATGTGCCAAGTATGATCGCAGGCGGAAAGATATCAACCTATTTGCCGGAAGCTCCTTACAATTTAGGCGCTACAATGCCGACAGCTTGGTTCAACCTGGAGAAACCGGGCCTTGATCAGGTCGCGGTGCGTAAGGCAATTGCAATAGCAACCGACTATGACCAGATTATTAAAACCGCTATGAGCGGCCAATCAGCATCATTCAAGGATGTACCAAGAAGCATAATGAACACGACTCCCGGAGAACAAGCGTTAGTTGATCAAGCCGCATTGAAGACTGTTCAGTGGACAGGCAATGATGTTGAAGGAGCTAAAAAGCTTTTGGATCAGGCAGGTATAAAGGATACAGACAATGATGGAATACGTGAATACAAGGGACAAAAACTTTCCTTCAAGGCAGAATGTCCGTCAGGATGGTCGGACTGGAATGCTTCCCTTGAAATAGTAGCAGCAGCCGGAAAAGCTATCGGTATTGATATTCAGACATATTTCCCGGATGCCAATACTTTCTATGATGATTTATCAAATCAGAATTTTGATATAGCTATGTGGAGTCCATCAGCAGCAGGTATTTCTAATCCATGGACACGCGCATTCCAATTAATGTCAAGTTCCTATAATTCAGTTAAGACACAGATGATAGGAAACTTTGGGGGATATTCAAATCCAACAGTTGACAAACTTTTAGCAGAAATTCCGGCAACTACAGACCAGGCTAAGCTAAAAGCAGCTTATACGGAATTATCGAAGATTTATTTGACAGATGTACCTTCATTCTCATTGATGTATAGGCCGGAATTGTTCTATACAGTTAATGAGAGCGTATGGACGAATTTCCCGCAGCAAGGTTCAAAGTCGGAGAAGGGTATTGAGATACCTCCATATGACTTGACAGATGGCTATGGTATTGCAGGATTGTATACGATCAAGTTGGTCAACGGTAAATAAACCGTTTTAAGGTTTATATCCAAAAAATTAGCCATGCTTTCATATAGCTAATGAAAACATGGCTAGTTTTTTTAAAATTTTGAGGCTATAGTGCATCAGTAGAAAATTTAAAATCACAAATTAGCAAAGTCATTAAGAGACATCGGAAAAACAGCAGCTGATAATTGTTATATGCTATTGAGAAATATAGGAGGTATGACATTTTGAAGGGTTATAAAAAGTATTATACAAAGAAGATAATTTGGTATGTAATAACTCTTGTTATTGCCGTAATTTTAAACTTTCTTCTGCCACGGCTGATGCCGGGTGATCCGGTATCGGCTATTGCTGCAAGGACGGCAGTCGGTATGACAAGTCAAACAGCTATACAGAAGGTCTATGAAGATTATGTAAAAGCTTTTGGGATAGATAAACCGATTTATGTGCAGTTTTTCAACTATATCACAAATGCGCTCAAGGGCAACTTTGGAGTCTCATTCATTTATTATCCGAGAACAGTATCGGATATATTGGCGAGGTCGATATGGTGGACGGTATGTCTGCAGCTGCCTGCAATCATCGTAGGCTGGCTTTTGGGAAATATCTTAGGAGCAGTGGCAGCATATATCAAGGGCGCTTGGGATAAGGCCGTGCTTCCTGTCTTTTTGTTTCTTAGCAATATGCCGGCTTTCGGAATGGCTATCATATTACAATTTTTCTTTGCAGTTTATCTAAAATGGTTTCCGGCTTCACTGGGATATGGATATGACATGATTCCTAATTTGAGCCTTAAATTTATCGGTTCGATTATTTACCATTATCAACTTCCATTTTGGTCTATTGTACTTATCACGATAGGAGGACAGGCTATTGGCATGCGCTCTATGTCAATATATGAGCTCAATGCAGATTATGTTAAGTACAGCCGTTTTTTAGGCATCAAGGATAGAAAGATTGTGAAATACGTTTTTAGAAATGCAATGCTCCCTCAGATAACCGGTCTTGCTTTATCCTTGGGAACTATGGTAGGCGGTGCATTGGTGGCTGAGATGATCTTCAGTTACCCGGGATTAGGCACGACCTTATTATCAGCGATTACTGGCAGAGATTATCCTGTCATTTCAGCATGTACTCTTATTATTACTATCATGGTGCTTATTGCAAATTTGATCGTTGAGATACTGTATGGTTTCATCGATCCGAGAATCAAAGCAGCACAACAGGAGTGATATGGGGGGATTGTTATGAATAATTTACTAAAGCAAGTATTTCGTTCTTCAAGATTCACTATAGGTTTTGTGATCTTCATAATTATGTTTATTACGATTATATTTTATCCTTTGTTTGTAAGGGATGACCCTTTGGCAATGATAGGCGGTTTGTT
The DNA here is from genome assembly GCA_937900065.1 of uncultured Clostridiaceae bacterium. GTDB lineage: Bacteria > Bacillota > Clostridia > Clostridiales > Oxobacteraceae > CALCDS01. The sequence goes on from CALCDS010000006.1 coordinate 7,052, forward strand.
TAACAAACCCGGAACATATATATCTGTAAGCGATGTGCTTAACACGGATTACATTGACTTGAAAATAGATACTTCCGCCGCAAAATTGAAATCCATTTCAATTGAAGACAGGCAGAGTATGGCCGACTGGCTCGTTAAATTTGGCAATATAAAAAAATCTGAAATAAACATAAATGATATAGCCGCTCTTGTTAAGCTATGGAATGAAAATTATAGCGCTGCCGCAGCTCAAACAGGGTTGCTTTATGCTGAAAAGCAGCAATATATAAGACTAAACAATCAAATAAATAAATTGATAAACAGCGGGGATCAATATATAGCCACAAAGGATGATAATGGACAGCTGGTGGAAAAAGATCCTGTTAGCCCTCGAGCTTTTGTGAATTCCAAAGATATTATAAATAAAAAAACATTTGTGCTTGGAACCGATAACTTCGGGCGGGATGTTTTGACGGAGCTTGTTGCAGCGACGGGAACATCCCTGAAGATAGGCCTTGTTGCAGGTACTATAGCGACATTTATAGGGCTGTTGCTTGGGCTTTTGGCAGGATATGTAGGAGGGACCCTAGATGATTTTATTCTATTCATCACGAATCTATTTACAGTTATCCCGTCATTCATACTTCTGGTTTTAATATCTTTCAGCGTCGGCCAAAGCGCAAGAGGCGTTATGCTTACAGCAAGCATCATAGGCTTGACATCCTGGCCATGGACCGCAAGGTCGGTACGCTCGCAGGTCATCTCATTGAGGAACCGTGACCATGTCAACCTGTCGAAATTATCAGGCCACAGCCTCCATAAGATTATTTTTACAGATATATTGCCGTATGTAGCATCCTATGTGGTTATGGCCTTCATCCTTCAGATATCTTCCGGGATTTTATCTGAAGCACAGCTTTCCATGCTTGGTTTAGGACCGGCTACTACAAAGGTGTCAACCCTCGGGCTTATGATGAACTGGGCTATGCAATACAAAGCGCCTATTGCAGGAGCATGGTGGGCGTTCTTGCCGGTTATTTTAGCTATAACATTGATATCATTTTCACTTAATTTGATGAATACAGGGCTTGATCAAGTATTTAATCCACAATTAAGAGATTAAGGAGTCAGCTATGGGAAAAATAATACTTAAAGTGAACAATTTAAATACAAAGTATATAACCAGGCAGAGAGAAAATATTTTTGCCGTGAATGATGTTTCATTAGAAATAGAAGAAGGAAAATCACTAGGCATAGCAGGCGAATCCGGATGCGGCAAATCCACTTTAGCACTTAGCCTCATGGGATATTATTTTGCACCGCTTCATTATATAAGCGGAGACATTATAATAGATGGGAAAAATATTTCCGGCATGAAGCCGGATGATGTGCGAAAGCAGATTTTGGGAAATGAAATTGCCTATATTCCTCAGTCTGCCATGAATGCGTTAAACCCAACCCAAAAGATAATAAGCTTGATTGAAGATGTTATTCACGCTCATAACCCAAAAGCAGCCAAAAAAGATATTTATGACCTGGCCAAGGAGAGATTTGAACTTTTAGGACTTCCTTCTGAAGTGCTGCAAAAGCATCCTGTGGAACTCTCCGGCGGTATGAAACAGCGTACCGTTATTGCAATTTCAACCATACTTTCACCAAAAGTGCTTATTGCAGATGAGCCGTCGTCGGCCTTGGATGTCACTTCACAGAAGATGGTCATAAAGATGCTTAAAAGTCTCATGCAAAAGGGATTGATAAAATCCATGATTTTCATTACCCACGAACTTCCGCTTCTCTATAATGTAACAGACGATATTATGGTCATGTATGCAGGGCAGATTGTAGAAAAGGGAACTGCCAGAGAGATGGTATTTGACCCAATGCATCCATATTCCAAGGGTCTTATGGGCTCAATAATTGTTCCTGAAGCAGGCAGTAAAAACAGAAAGCTTATCGCAATTCCCGGCACTCCTCCGAATTTAAAGCATCCTCCGGAAGGCTGCAGATTTGCAGAGCGATGCAGATATGTAAAGCCGGAATGCAAAATGAATGGAGTTCCTTTAAAAAAATTTGGAGAAGGCAGAATGTATCGCTGCATTTGTTCAATAGAGGAGCTAAAGGAGGCTTATGGAGATGAATAAAGATGTTATTCCATATTTAAGCGGAAAAGGTCTTACTAAAATATTTGGCACCAGCAAAGATAGAACTGTGGCCGTAGACCATGTGGATTTTGAATTTAATAGGGGTGAGGTTATATCTATAGTCGGTGAAAGCGGCAGCGGTAAGACCACATTGTCTAAGATGATACTAGGGCTTATAAGCGTAACAGAGGGGGAAATTTACTTCGATGGAAAGATAAGGGATATATCCTCGCATAAAAAGAGAGAAGCCTATTGGAAACAGATACAAGCCGTATTTCAAGATCCATTTGCATCCTTTAACATGTTTTATAAGATAGATTCCGTACTTTTAGATTGCATAAATATGAGGGGCGGAAAAAATTTACCCAAGGATAAAAAAATCGAACTTATGGCTGAGGCGTGCAGTTTTGTAAACTTGAAATTCGAGGAACTTACCAACAAGTATCCTTTTGAATTGTCTGGCGGACAGATGCAGCGCCTTATGATTGCAAGGATATTTTTGCTAAAACCAGAGATTTTAGTCGCAGATGAACCTACATCTATGATAGATGCATGTTCAAGGGCAACAATACTTGATATGCTTTTAAAACTGCGCAGTGAAAATGACATGACAATTATATTCATCACTCACGATATTGGCCTTGCATATTATGTGTCCGATACTGTATATATAATGGAACATGGGAAATTTGTAGAACATGGCAGCGCAGACGAGGTCATATTGAACCCCAAAGAAGCATATACAAAGAGGCTTATAAGCGATGTACCCAAAATTTACGAGCCATGGGATCTGTCAACTGTGGGGTAGAGGATAAGTAAGTTGCTTTAGGGCCGGCATAGTTTACGCTAAATGTATGAAAGGATGAAAGTTCCATTTTTGAGTGCAAGATTATATTAGTTTTGCACTCTTTTTGGTGTGCGTACGCGGCAGAGGTATAATCTAATGGGTGAAAATCCATTTAGTTAATTAAGTCTATGAATTTTAGCAATATATAATAT
>CALCDS010000007.1 GCA_937900065.1 uncultured Clostridiaceae bacterium
TCAACGTTTTACATTATACTTTAATAGAGCCAAATAAATATATAAAGGGTTAAAGATGCAAGATATAAAGATATTGTTAGAAAAAGCAAAGAATGTTCATATAAATATTGAATTCTGTTCATAATATCAATGATATGGTTTATAAAGTGCTATTATGGAATTTGAATTTGTTCTGAAAAAAACTATAATAAAGATAAAGGTCAAAGATAGTCAAAGTCAGGAAGGGGATCATATGGCAAGATTATCAGATGTTATTGAAGAATTTATAAAGCAGTTATTTGATGAATCGGATAATGGAATACTTGAGATTCAAAGAAACGAACTGGCAAACCAGTTTGGATGTGCTCCATCTCAAATAAATTATGTGCTTATGACCAGATTCAATATAGAAAAAGGATATTATATTGAAAGCAAAAGAGGTGGTGGAGGCTCAATAAAGATTACAAGGGTAAATTTCGATGAGAATGAATACTTAAACAAGATGATATCGGACAAAATTGGATCTTCCTTATCCCAGAGCCTTGCAGAATCCTATATAGATGCTTTTCTTGAACATGACTTCATAACTGAAAGGGAGTCTGAAATAATGAAAGCTGCTGTAAACGATAGAGCTATATGTGCACAACAGGGAGAGAGAGATTATATAAGAGCAAGCATTTTAAAATCCATGCTCATAGTGCTTGTTTCATAGAATTAAATTGTGAATTTGAAATTTCTTTAAAGGAGGAAGTATTATGATTTGTCAGATATGCCATAAAAGGCCTGCAACCGTGCATATTACAAAGATAATAAATGGAGTAAAAACTGAAATGCATATTTGTGAACAATGTGCAAAAGAAAAAGAAGAGCTGGGGATAAAATCGGATATGTCAAACTTTATTACCCCGTTTTCTTTCTCAAATATTTTGGAAGGATTTATGGATTTTCCAGGATTAGGAGCTGTACCTCGCGAAGTTCATGAAGAAATAAGGTGTCCTGGATGCGGTATAAGCTATGATGATTTCAAGAAAACAGGCTTATTTGGATGCAGCCAATGTTATGATACTTTTAGAGATAGGCTTGAGCCGATCATAAAGAGGATACACGGCAATACGCAGCATACAGGCAAGGTTCCGAAAAGGTCCGGAGGCATAATAAGGCTGAAGAGAGATATTGAAGGGCTTAAGTATGAACTGAAAAAAGCTGTTGAAAATGAGGAGTATGAAAAAGCAGCGCAAATCAGGGACCGTATAAAGGAACTGAATAATGAAAAATAGATATTTCAAGGAGGGATAAAATGGGTAACTGGATCACAACCAAAGGGCCTGAAAGCGATATAGTGCTTTCAAGCAGAATAAGGCTGGCTAGAAATATAAAAGGATATCATTTCCCGCATATAATGAGTGTTGACGAAGCTAAAAAAGTTATAAAGGAATGCAGCAATTCGATTATGGAGAAAAGTCCAGTCCTTGCCAAGGATTTTCATGTGATAGAGATGGATAAATTATCTCCGATTGAAAGATCGGCTATGGTTGAGGAACATTTGATAAGCACCGGACTCGCTGAGAATTATCCGAAATCGGCTGTGCTTTTGAACACGGATTCAACGGTCAGCATAATGATAAATGAAGAAGACCATATCAGGCTTCAAGTCATATATCCCGGGCTTCAACTTAAGGAGGCCTATGAATACGCCAGCAAGCTGGACGATGTAATCGAAGAAAGCGTCGATTATGCTTTTGATCAGAGGATGGGCTATCTCACGGCATGTCCAACAAATATAGGAACAGGCATCAGGGCTTCGGTTATGCTGCATCTTCCGGCACTGACTGTTACAGGAAATATAAATGGAGTTTTGAACGCAGTAGCGCAAGTAGGCCTTACGATAAGGGGCATATACGGCGAAGGTTCAAATGTACAGGGAAATATATATCAAATATCAAATCAGGTAACGCTTGGGTTATCTGAAGAAGAGGTAATATCCAATCTTATGGCTGTAACAAAGCAGATTGTGGATAATGAAAAAGCAGCGATTGAAAAACTTAAAGAGTCCAATATAATGCAGCTTGAAGATACTGTTTACAGATCTCTTGGAATACTTAAAAATGCAAGGTTGCTTTCAAGCAATGAATGCTTGAATTTGATTTCAAATATAAGATTAGGGGTTGGGATGGGTATTATTACTGATATCGATTCAACGCTGCTCAATGAAATCATGATAAGTATCCAGCCTGCCACATTGGTTAAAAGGGAAGGCAAGGAGCTCGACTCTGCATCAAGGGATATAAAAAGGGCAGAATATGTGAGAGAAAGATTGAAATGAGGTGATAATATGATGTTTGGAAGATTTACTGAAAGGGCACAAAAGGTATTGATGTTGGCTCAGGAAGAAGCCAGGTATTTTGACCACAGCTATGTAGGGACTGAACATATATTGCTTGGAATCATTAAAGAAGGAGAAGGCAATGCGTTTAAGGCTCTTCAAAATGCAGGGGTAACCCTTGAGAAGGTAAGGCTGCAGGTCGAGAGCATTGAAGGAAGGGGCAATCCATCCATGTATGAAACTGAAATGTCATTGACCCCGAGAACGAAGAGGCTTCTTGAACTTTCTATAATTGAAGCGAGAAACTTAGGACATAACTATGTAGGACCTGAACATATGCTGCTTGGCATATTAGAGGAAGGCGAAGGCGTTGCTTTTGCAGCACTTCAATCGCTTGGGGTAGACTTAAACAAGCTTAGGGAAGATCTGATCAAGGGTATGAGCGAGCCCATATCGGGAAATGATGCTCAAGGTAACCGAGCCTCTGGAAATACTCCTACATTGAATCAATATGGAAGAGATCTTACCGAGCTTGCAAAAGAAGGAAAGCTCGACCCGGTTATTGGAAGGGAAGATGAGACCCAAAGGGTAATAGAGATACTCTCAAGAAGGACCAAAAACAATCCCGTACTGATTGGAGAGCCTGGAGTTGGTAAGACCGCTGTAGTCGAAGGCTTGGCCCAAAAAATCGTTGAAGGCCATATGCCTGAAATGCTAAAGGACAAAAGAGTCGTGGCACTCGATATGCCATCTTTGGTCGCAGGTTCCAAGTACAGAGGAGAATTTGAGGAAAGGCTTAAAAATGTCATAGAAGAGATAAAGAAAGCAGGAAACATAATACTCTTTGTAGATGAAATGCATACAATAGTCGGCGCAGGAGCTGCCGAAGGAGCAATAGATGCATCAAACATATTAAAGCCGGCACTTGCAAGAGGAGAAATACAGTGCGTGGGAGCCACGACTATCGAGGAGTATAGAAAGTATGTGGAAAAAGATCCTGCACTTGAGAGAAGATTTCAACCTGTAACGGTCGGTGAACCTGATAAAGAAGCCGCAATAATGATATTAAAGGGACTTAGGGACAAATATGAAGCACATCACAGGGTTAAAATAACAGATGAAGCAATAAATGCTGCTGTGAATTTGTCCGATAGATATATAACTGACAGATATCTTCCTGATAAGGCCATAGATCTTATGGATGAAGCTGCTGCCAGGGTAAGGCTCCAGGTATTTACCCCTCCGGATGATGTAAAGAAACTTGAAGATAAGTTAACTGAAATCCAAAAAGAAAAAGAAGAAGCGATAAGGAGCCAGGAGTTTGAAAAAGCTGCAAAGTTCAGGGATGAGGAAAAAGGCTTAAAGCAGAAACTCGACGGCATGAAGGGAAATTGGAAGTATCAAAACGAAGCGGCAACACCGTCTGTAGGCGCTGAAGAAGTAGCCCAAATCGTGGCAAAGTGGACGAATATACCGGTAAGCAGGCTTACTGAAAAGGAATCTGAAAGGCTCCTGCATCTTGAAGATATACTCCATAAGAGGGTAATCGGACAGGACGAGGCTGTGAAAGCCGTAGCCAGAGCTGTAAGAAGGGCCAGAGTAGGGCTCAAGGATCCTAAAAGGCCTATTGGTTCATATATCTTTTTAGGACCGACCGGTGTAGGAAAGACTGAACTTTCAAAGGCGCTTGCCGAAGCTATGTTCGGAGACGAAAATGCAATGGTAAGGATAGACATGTCCGAATACATGGAAAAGTATTCAGTGTCGAGGCTTATAGGATCACCTCCGGGATATGTGGGATATGACGAGGGCGGACAGCTTACCGAACAGGTTAGAAGACATCCATATTCGGTCGTGCTGCTCGATGAGATTGAAAAAGCCCATCCGGATGTGTTCAACATACTTCTTCAGATATTAGAGGATGGACGTTTGACCGACGGCAAAGGAAGGACTGTAAACTTCAAGAATACTATTGTGATAATGACATCGAATGTTGGAGCAACCACGATAAGGAAGCAGAGGTCCCTGGGATTTTCAGCTTCAGGCAATGAAGCCGAAGAGTCTTATGAAAGAATGAAGGAAAATGTTCTTGAAGAATTAAAAAGGACTTTCAGGCCTGAACTTTTAAACAGGATTGACGATATAATCGTATTTCATCAGCTTGATGAAAATGACTTATCCAAGATAGTTTCACTCATGCTTAAGGAAGTTTCAAAGAGGCTGGATGAACTTGACATACATGTTGAGTTTACAGATGCGGCCAAGAAGGCTCTTACAAAAGCAGGATTTGATGTCAACTACGGAGCAAGGCCTTTAAGAAGAGCAATACAAAAAACAGTTGAAGATAGGCTCTCAGAAAAGATGCTCTCAGGTGATGTAAAAAAGGGTGACAGTGTTGTAATAGATGCTGAAGGCGACGAATTAAAATTCAACAAAAAGGAAATAGGAACTGTTCTAAAATAATTTTCAAATAACTAAAAAGCAAAGTTTCCTTCTTTATTTAAATGAAGAGCCGATAGAATTGACAAAACAATTCTATCGGCTCTTTTTGTATCATATTGTGTAAATTTGGGCATAAAAAAGCTGTTGTACATTGAATTGTTGATTCACCGATCGACAGATTTATAAATTGTTTCACGTGAAACAATCTTCGGAAATGCTTGGTGCCAGCCGGGTAGGAGGCTGTCGGTATAAATATACATTATTGAAGAGGTGCCCATAGGGCTGTGAATTTTTGTCACATTTGCGTTATAATTTATTTAAACTGTTTTGGCTTGAGATATATATCTAAACTTTGAATCAAAGCTAAAGGCAGATTATCGGTCTTTTAAGGAGTTGGAAAATGTGAAGGCAAAAACGGTATTTGTGTGTAACGAATGCGGATATGAGTCTCCAAAGTGGATGGGAAAATGTCCGGGCTGCGGCAGCTGGAACTCGTTTGTTGAGGAGCTGGTACATAATACGCAGACTCAAAATACAACATCCCTCTCACACCCTGTGAAACTGAAGTCAATAGGTACGGTAAATGAGGAAAGATATAAAACAGGGCTTGGCGAATTGGACAGAGTGCTTGGAGGAGGGGTTGTAAAAGGTTCTCTCGTGCTTGTAGGGGGGGACCCCGGCATAGGCAAATCAACGCTTCTTTTGCAGATATCAAACAGTATAGGAAAACAAAATAAAACAATACTATATATATCGGGAGAAGAATCGGAGAAGCAGATAAAGATGAGAGCTTCAAGGCTCAATATAGATTCTGAAAACTTATATATAGTTTCGGAAACAAACATAGACACGATTGAAAAGTTTATTGCAGATATGAATCCTGATATAGCGATTATAGATTCCATACAGACAGTATATAAAACCGAGCTTACGTCGACTCCGGGAAGCGTAAGCCAAGTGCGGGAAGCCACAGGAATTTTGATGAGGATTGCCAAAACAATGGATATCACAATATTTATCGTAGGTCATGTAACCAAGGAGGGGGCAATTGCAGGCCCTAGGGTGCTTGAGCATATGGTGGATACGGTACTTTATTTTGAAGGGGAAAGGTATCACACTTATAGGATCTTGAGAGCCGTAAAAAACAGATTCGGTTCTACGAACGAAATAGGCGTATTTGAGATGCGGGACACCGGACTTGTGGAGATATTGAACCCATCTGAGCTGATGCTGACAGGGCGGCCGGTAGATGTGCCGGGAACCGTAGTGATTCCAAGCATGGAAGGCACGAGGCCCGTGCTTGTTGAACTTCAAGCATTGGTGAGCCATACAAACTTTGGCCTGCCGAGGAGGATGACAACAGGCATTGATTATAACAGAGTGGTACTGCTTATGGCTGTCCTCGAAAAACGTGTGGGCATGCAGCTTCAGGCATGCGATGCATATGTGAATGCTGCCGGCGGCATGAAAATAGATGAACCTGCAGCCGATTTGGGTATAATATGCGCAATAGCGTCAAGCTTTAAAAACAAGAAAATAAGCTCAAAAATGGTTGTAATGGGTGAAGTCGGCCTTACCGGAGAAGTCCGCGGCATAAGCCTTATTGAAAACAGGGTGCGGGAGGCATACAAATTAGGATTTAAATCTGCGATAATCCCAAAGGATAATTTAAAGAACATAAAACCTATATCAGGTATAAATATACAAGGCGTTGAAAATGTATACGAGGCATTGGACATAGCACTGGGAGGATAAAAATGAAAGAAGATAGGATAAAGGAAGCAGAGTTTTTGAATACGCTGAAGATGCTGTCACCGGGCACCCCGCTTCGTGAAGGGCTTGATAATGTCCTAAAGTCGAGAACAGGAGGGCTTATAGTGATTGGCGATGGTGAAGAAGTTTTAAAAGTTGTGGACGGCGGTTTCAGCATCAATAGTGAATATTCTCCTTCCTATCTTTATGAACTTGCCAAAATGGATGGAGCCATAATAATAAGCAGCGACATGAAAAAAATATTATATGCCAATACACAGCTGATTCCTGATCCAACCATACCGACGGCTGAAACAGGGACCAGGCACAGGGCTGCCGACAGAGTGGCAAAGCAGACTGATGCGACTGTGATATCCATCTCCCAGAAGCGGAATATTATAACAGTATATAAGGGAAGCATAAAATATGTGCTGAGGGATACCTCGATAATACTTGCCAAAGCAAACCAGGCCATCTCCACGCTTGAAAAATACAGAATGGCGCTTGACCAGGCCATGGGCAATCTATCGGTGCTCGAGTTTGAGGATTTAGTCACGCTATATGATGTTGTGATCGCTATTCAAAGAACCCAGATGGTAATCAGGATTGCCAAAGAAGTTGAAAAATACATATATGAACTTGGAAACGAAGGGAACCTTATAAGCATGCAGCTTAGCGAACTTGTGAACAATGTGGATGTAGACGGGGAATATCTCATAAAGGATTACCATACGTCAAATGAAGAGACGGATTATATAAAAGCAGGCCAGTGTATAAGCGAAATGGATGATGATGAGCTGCTGGACTTTACTTCAATATGCAAAATATTAGGATATCACGGGGATATGGAAATGCTCGATGAAATGGTGACTCCGAAGGGATATAGGATGCTCAGCAAAATACCGAGGCTGCCTATGCCAGTCATATCCAATCTGGTAAAATCCTTTGAAAATTTCCAGCTCATATTGGAGGCTTCACCATATGAACTTGACGGAGTGGAGGGAATCGGTGAAGCAAGGATAAGGATGATAAAAGACGGCCTAAAAAGGCTTCAGGAGCAAGTGCTCTTAGAAAGGCATATATAGATGGCAGGAAACATAACCCGATTTTGAGGTATGCCTCCTGCCATATACATTTACAGCCTCAAATCATATTTTCCCAAAAGCCTCAACTCGTTATATTCTTTCAAGAATACATCATACAGGTTTATATTCAATGTATTGCACAGGGATACAATGTAGAACAAATTATTGCCAAGCTCTTTTTCAATTACGCTTCTGCAATTATCACACAACTTTCCATTTAAATGATCATCCATATATTTTTGCAGTTTTTCGATGGTCATATCATCGGGAAGTTTTTGAGGTATTTCCTGCTTCTTAGCATTTATCTCAAGGCATCCGCATGAAGTCACCGACTTTGCAATGGCCCTGCACAGCCTTGCTTCTGATTCCTGAAGTTTAGTTATCACATCGATGATGCTTTTATGCCTTACAAGGGAATCTGCTACAATGTTCTGGAAATCATCAAATATTACATCTTTCATTCAAAGTTCACTCCCTGACAACTAATAAATAGTTTAACTTGCTAAACTAATTATAGTTTCAATTTACTGTATTTGTCAATGATTCTCAGCTTAAATATACTACCGATAATATTTATAAACAATAGAGAATCTGTTAAACTTAGTTTAATGTTTATCATTCGCAGGTGCTTATGAGTATTCTAATAATAGAACAATATTTAAAAGGGTGAAGTCAATGTTTAGTATAGGGGATAAGATTCTTTATCCAATGTATGGTGCGGGAATCATCGAATCAATAGAAGAGAAAGAAGTGCTGGGGGAAAAGAAGAAGTATTATATAATGAAGATCCCTATAGATAATATGAGGGTCATGATACCCATGGATTTAATACATGATTTTGGCATCAGAAGGATAATAGGATATAATGAATTTGGAAACGTCATAAATATATTCAAACAATCCGGAGATATACAGACTGACAGCTGGAGCAAAAGATACAGATACAATATGGATAAGATAAAAAAAGGAGACATATATGAAGTAGCTGAAGTAGTTAAAGACTTTATGATCAAAGAGCGTAAAAAGGGATTGTCGCCTGGAGAGAAAAAAATACTTGAAAATGCGGAGAGGATATTATATAGTGAACTCATACTTTCAACCGGCATGACGCTTGATGAGATAAAAAAGCTGGTATTGGATGCCATTGATAAGTCATAAATGCGTATCGGCTAAA
>CALCDS010000008.1 GCA_937900065.1 uncultured Clostridiaceae bacterium
GATTCGCTTCGGCAATTTCGCCAAGAACTTAGCAAAAGCATTCACATCTCACTGCGATTGCTCAAAAATCAACATCATACTTCAATCAGCAATATACCTTAACAAAAACAAAGCTTATATAAAAAAATAATATAAGTCTTTGATAAGATAAACAGTTGAAAAGAACATATTGATATGTAATCTGTTATCCTTCATTTATGAATATGATATTATATAGAAGAATAATTAATTATTCTTCTATTATTTATAAAACGGGGGATTAGAAATGAGAGAATTGTGGAATAAGAACTTTGAAAAACAATTTTTTATAAGTTCATTAGGGCAATCTGCTAGTCCACGACAATTATTTTATTTAGCAAATAATAGAGACTATTTAGCTTATTGGCCGAAGAATTATTCCGGGGGGAAAAGTACTTTACAAAGTAGAAATTCATTGATAGGTAGTTATACGGAAAAATGGGCAGCGGAATTAATACAAGAGGCAGTTAGGAATACGGGATTTTTTGCTGTAAATCATGCAGTGTGTGAAGAAGTCGGGCTGCCGAAACAATCCCCTGCTGACGTAGTTATCTCTACTGTTAACAATATTAATCAAAAGCCGGATGAAATAAAGGCAATTTTTGAAGTAAAAATGTCAATCGTATGGAATTGGTGTTATAAAGATACTCCTAATGGGCCGATATTGGAATGTATCGGCGACTATAAAACTCATAGCGGCATTCCGGGATTACTTAGATCCGATTCGATGTTAAAAGCTATAGGCAAGGGGGTAAATATCAGAATAGCTAATAAAAGTTCGGCCCAAATACCTATTATTATTTTAGGCAATACTCCTATAAGAAATATATATTATTCAAAGGTCGATAATTTAAAATCTGCTGGCATTATTCAGGGATTTTTATCTATAAATCCCAATCCATTAGATAATAAAGCGTCAACTTTAAAATCTACACCTAAAAAAGGATTTTACAAGTTTGATACGTTTAATGAATTTAAAAGTTATATCAATAACATGCTGTCTGAAGAAAAAAATTATTTTTCCGGCATGCGCACAAAACAAGAACTCGGAAGGATTATTGAGGTTGCAAATAAAGAAACAACATATCAGGAAAAAGCTAATACATTTTTAAAATTAATTGGAGAGTGAAACTATTGAGTAATAATTCTAATTTAAGAAGGAAAAGTACCAAAACAAGTTCCTTTGGAACATCGGGAAAGATTAATCATGATTCTTCTGAATTTTATAGCAGTAAGTTATATGAAAGTCTTGATATATGTAAAAACAAAGAATCAAAGGAAAATATTATTTGTGAACAGGATTTAAATAAAATCTATTGTAAAACTAGTGAAGTTATGAATGAGATCCCAAATAATAGCATTCATCTAATGATAACTTCGCCTCCGTATAATGTAAAGAAAGAGTATGATGAAGATTTATCTTTAGAGGATTACCGCAAATTGCTTGATACTGTTTTCAAGGAAACGTATAGAAAATTGGTGCCTGGCGGGAGGGCCTGCATCAACATTGCAAATGTTGGTAGAAAGCCCTATATACCATTGCATAGTTATATTATACAAGACATGCTGGAAATCGGATATCTTATGAGAGGTGAAATTATCTGGGATAAAGGCGCAGGAGCAGGTGCATCTACTGCCTGGGGCAGTTGGCAATCTGCTTCAAATCCTGTATTAAGGGATACTCATGAATATATTCTCGTATTTTGCAAGGAATCCTTTTCGAGAAAAAAAGCAAATAAAATAAATACGATATCAAGAGAAGAATTTTTGGAATGGACTAAAAGCATTTGGACATTTTCCCCTGCTTCCGCAAAAAAAATAGGGCATCCTGCTCCATTTCCTGAGGAACTGCCTCATAGATTAATACAATTATATTCTTTTAAAAATGATATTATATTGGATCCGTTTTGCGGCAGCGGTACGACTTGTATAGCTGCATTAAAGGATGGTAGATATTATATCGGTTATGATATAAATCCTGAATATGTTGCATTAGCAAATGGGCGAATAAATAAATGTTCAGTCCAAGAAAAAATATCATTTGTAAAGTAGAAATTGCAAATAAGTGGAAACCAGACTATTTGGCATATAAATAGTTCCATAAGGGTTGCTTCTTTATAAGATTTATTAAAGAAAAGAGAAGGATTAATGAGAAAATAGATTATTATTTCGAGGAGTGGTAAGATGAGCAGAATAGGTGATAGAATAAAAACCGCACGGATTTCAAAAAATGTCTCGCTGAAAGAGCTTGGGAGAAAGTGCGGGGTATCCCAGTCATATATATCGGATGTGGAATCCGGAAAAAGGATAATCAACGATGCATTGATAAAAAGGATAAGCAGCATACTCGATATAAATTTAAATGAGGCCATGCTTGAGGATGAAGAACCTTCCTTTGATGCGGAAGTTTCAGATCAAAATACTGAACCTGAAGGGGCCAACATAGAGTGGCAATCAGCGCTTTCGAGCATCATAAAGGATGTTCCGGTATATGACATAAACATGGATAAAGTTTTGGAGTACAAGCATCTTCCTATAGTGGGCAATAAGATTGAAGGGCATAATCCCGATAGGCTTGTTTATATAAAAGTGCCCGACAATTCCATGAGAGGGTTCAGATTGAGAAAAGATGATCTGGTCATGATAGCGCTTAACCATGAATTCCTGGGGGAAAGATTGTATTTTATAGAGGAGGACAGAGCAAGGAAAATACGTCATATCAAAAAGCTGGATGGGAATAATATACTGATATCGAGCCAGGACGCGTCTTTAAAGACAAGAACCTGCGATATACACGGCATCAGTATAATAGGATATTTGATAAAAGCTGAAATTATGCTATTAACACATTGAGCTTTAAATATTATAATAGGTAGGTAAAAAAATAACTGAGGGCTCCTCTTTTATGATAAGGTTTGGTTATGTAAAA
>CALCDS010000009.1 GCA_937900065.1 uncultured Clostridiaceae bacterium
TTTGAGGATGATCTGCGCGATATGCCGAAACCGATCAGGCCTTATGTTGAAGAAGCGATTGAGGGATATAAGAGCACAAAGGATCCTCAAGATATAGATATTACAATAGATAAGGGCATTTTCTTTTATATGAACCAGATTGCAAATGGCTCCGACATGGAATACTTGCCTATAATTGTTAAAATGCTTATAGATATTACAAATATAAAATCATTTATTCGCATAAAGCTTCAGGATAGGAACAGTCAATTTTTCAGAAAAGCGTTCATAGAGGGCGGAAAACTTGATTTTGATTTATTCGGCAATAATATGGGCGACTCTATTGAAAATTTTCCGCCTAAAATTGCTCATACTGATTATTATAAGTGGGTTAAAGCCGGTATCGAGGAATTTTCAAAGAGCGGAGAGCTTGGAACCGTGGAAAAGCATGGCGATGATTATTTGATTGAGAATTTAAAGAAATCCAAACTGGTAAGTTTTGGCCCTGAACCCGTGATTGCATATATATTGTCGGTTGAAAATGAAATAAGGATGATTAGGATCGTGTTGACCGGGAAAAAGAATGATGTTCCTCCCGATAAAATAAAAGAAAGGCTGCGTGATTTATATGTATAAAATAGGAGCGGTTGGAGAAAGAGACGCGATTATAGCCTTTCTTGCATTGGGTATTGAAATAAGACCAGTGGAAACTAAAGAAGAGGCCATGGCTGCTATAGACGGCATGGCCAGGGAGGGATACGGAATCATATTTTTGACTGAAACTATTGCAAAGGACGTAACTGAGACGATCGATAGATATAAAAATTCAATGCTTCCTGCAATCATATTGATACCGTCAAGCAAGGGAAACCTGGGTATCGGGCTTAGTAGGATAAGGGACAATGTCGAGAAAGCCATCGGAGTGGATATATTAACTAAGAAAGAAGGTTGATAGCTTGGCTAATGGAAAGATAGTCAAAATCTCGGGCCCCCTTGTAGTTGCGGAAGGCATGGCGGAGTCAAAAATGTTTGATGTTGTCAGGGTCGGAGAGAAACATTTGATTGGTGAAATAATAGAGATGAGAGGCGATAGGGCCTCTATACAGGTATATGAAGAAACATCCGGCTTAAGGCCGGGTGAACCCGTGATATCGACAGGTGAACCCTTGTCAGTGGAGCTTGGGCCGGGCCTTATTGAATCCATGTTTGACGGCATACAAAGGCCGCTTGAAGCCCTTGTCAAGATATCGGGGGATTTTATCAGCAGGGGGGTGGATGTGCCCTCTCTGGATAGGAATAAAAAATGGAGATTTGAGCCTTCAAAATCAGTAGGCGATAAGGTATCTTCCGGAGATATAATAGGCGTGGTCCAGGAAACCGTGATCATAGAACACAGGATAATGGTGCCGTATGGCATTGAAGGTGAGATAGCTGAAATTTATTCAGGCGATTTTACGGTGACTGAAACAGTCGCAAAGATAAAATCGGCTGACGGTTCCATAAAGGATATTGCATTGATGCAGAAATGGCCTGTAAGAAAGGGAAGGCCGTATAGAAGCAAGATTGCGCCCGACGAGCCGATGGTAACCGGGCAAAGGATAATAGATACGTTTTTCCCGGTTGCAAAGGGCGGCACGGCTTGCGTACCGGGTCCTTTCGGGAGCGGAAAGACCGTTGTGCAGCACCAGCTTGCAAAATGGGCTGATGCCGAAGTAGTGGTTTATGTAGGCTGCGGCGAACGCGGCAATGAAATGACGGATGTATTGATGGAATTTCCGAAACTCAAGGATCCAAAGAGCGGAGAACCTTTGATGAAAAGGACCGTGCTGATTGCAAATACGTCAAACATGCCGGTTGCGGCCCGTGAAGCTTCAATATATACGGGAATCACTATAGCTGAGTATTTCAGAGACATGGGCTATTCTGTGGCATTGATGGCTGATTCAACATCAAGGTGGGCTGAAGCATTGCGTGAGATGTCGGGCCGCCTTGAGGAGATGCCGGGCGAGGAAGGTTACCCTGCATATCTTTCATCAAGGCTTGCGGAATTCTATGAAAGGGCTGGCAAGGTCGTATGTCTCGGCAGCGACAAACGAATAGGGGCACTGAGCGCAATCGGTGCAGTATCGCCTCCAGGCGGAGATATTTCAGAACCTGTTACCCAGGCTACGCTAAAAATCGTAAAGGTATTCTGGGGACTTGATTCGAACCTTGCATACAGGAGGCATTTTCCGGCTATAAACTGGCTTTTAAGTTATTCATTATATAAGGATACATTAGGACCCATCATGGAAAAGGAAAACAACATTCCAGGATGGACCGATTTAACGGGCGAGGCAATGAAGGTATTGCAGGAAGAAAGTGAGCTTGAGGAAATAGTAAGGCTTGTAGGAATCGATTCGCTTTCAGAAAATGACAGGTGGACGCTTGAGACCGCTCGCTCAATAAGGGAGGACTATCTGCATCAGAATGCCTTTCATGAGATCGACACATATACTTCAATTAAAAAGCAATATAAGATGCTGAAGCTCATATTGGACTTTTATCATATGGGTCAAAAAGCCTTAAAGGGTGGCGTATATCTAAGCAAACTTACATCTTTGACAGTGAAGGAAGACATAGCCAGAGCTAAATATACTGAAGAGAGCAATCTTCAAAAAATAGATGATATGGACCAGAAAATGACCAATGAGGTGGAAGCATTGATGGAAGGAGGTCCTTCTAATGCTTAAGGAATACAGGACAATAAAGGAAGTAGCAGGCCCGCTTATGCTGGTACAGCAAGTATCAGGAGCATCGTATGATGAACTTGTAGAGATAGAAACCCAGAACAAGGAAATAAGAAGGGGCAAGGTGCTTGAAATAGATGGAGACAAAGCTCTGATACAGCTTTTTGAAAGCTCGGCAGGGATAAACATAAAAAACAGCAAAGTCAGATTCTTAGGTAAAGCCATGGATATAGGGCTGTCGATGGATATGCTTGGAAGAGTCTTTGACGGGATGGGAAATCCAAAGGATGGAGGACCCAAGATAATACCTGAGAAAAGGATGGATATAGCAGGCGAGCCTATAAATCCGGCTGCGAGGGATTACCCTTCTGAATTCATCCAGACAGGCATATCGGCAATAGATGGATTGAACACATTGGTAAGAGGGCAAAAACTCCCTATATTTTCAGGCTCAGGACTTCCCCACGCAAGGCTGGCCGCTCAGATTGCAAGGCAGGCAAAAGTGCTCGGAAGCGATGCCAAATTTGCAGTCGTGTTTGCGGCAATAGGCATAACATTTGAAGAGGCAAATTTCTTTATAAGCGATTTTAAGAAAACCGGAGCAATCGACAGATCCGTACTTTTCATAAATCTTGCAGATGATCCTGCAATCGAGAGGATCTCCACGCCGAGGATGGCTCTGACCTGTGCTGAATACCTTGCATATCAAAA
>CALCDS010000010.1 GCA_937900065.1 uncultured Clostridiaceae bacterium
TCGATTGGGCTGCAAATCCGACCAAAACTGCGGATATAGCGAGAAGTATTTTTATGATGCTTAATCTTAAGTATTTTAAGCAGATAAATTTGGAGAAAAGAAAGCAGCTTGTGCAGCCTCTGCTGCAACTTGCAAAAAGGCATTATTCAAAGATTGAGGGATAATCTATGAATTACAGTTTTGAATATGGTACTAGAACGATTACTTTCGATTTGGCATATAAAAAGAGGAAGACTATTGAGATAGGAATTATTCCCCCGGATAAGGTATATGCAATTGCTCCCATCGGTACTCAGGAGGATATTGTACTTGGAAAGGTAAAATCAAAGGCAAACTGGATTATTAAAAAACTTTTTAGTTTTAAAGACATGGAGTATCTGCATATAAACAGAGAGTTCGTAAACGGCGAATCATTTATGTACCTTGGCAGGAACTATTCCCTTCAGATAATCAAGGATGCAAGCATAAAAAGAGCAGAAGTCAAGATATATAGAGGAAAGTTTTATGTGACTGCGCCGAAAGTCAATGAGGATATCATAAAGAGTGCAATGGAAAAATGGTACAGGGAAAAGACTCTCGAAAAGGTAGAAGAAAGGATAAAATATTATGAGCCTATGCTGAATAAGAGTCCTAATGGAATAGGAGCTAAGGAGCAGAAGAAAAGATGGGCAAGTTGTACGCCAGCAAATAAACTGTATTTCAATTGGAGATGTGTAATGGCACCTTCACCTGTTCTTGACTATATCATAGTACATGAGATGTGCCATATGTTCTATAAGAATCATTCTCAGCAATTTTGGGACATGGTCGCAGCAGTATTGCCGGATTATGCAGGTAGAAAAGAATGGCTTAAAAATTATGGAGTGAGGATGGATCTGTGATTTGTATATGAAAGTTTCTTAAATGGTATTCTTTGAGGTATTGAAAAAAAGCGGACATACGTTTTCTCTTTTGACAACAACTTGAAAAAGGATTTAAAATAATCAAGGAGGTGTTTTTGATGGGTTTAGATAAAAAGGTGGATGAGCTTAAGGATGACCTTATAGAATCTGTAAAGCGGGTTGTTAAAATCAAAAGCGTTCAAGGAGAATCAAAGGCAGGGATGCCTTTTGGAGAAGGACCTAGAAGGGTGCTCGACTGTGCACTCGATATTTCGAAAAAGCTTGGTTTTAAGACAGTAAATATGGACGGATACATAGGATATGCAGAATATGGCCAGGGTGATGATTATGTCGCCATATTGGGACATCTTGATGTTGTTCCTGAAGGAGACGGGTGGAAATATCCTCCGTTTGCCGCTGAAATACATGATGGAAAAATGTATGGAAGAGGGACCATGGATGACAAGGGCCCTACAATGGCAGCGCTTTATGGCCTCAAGGCAATAAAGGATCTTAATCTTCCGCTTTCAAAGAGAGTAAGAGTGATATTCGGCACAAATGAAGAAACCGGAAGCAAAGAAGTAAAGTATTACATGGACAAGGAAAAGGCACCTGTCTTGGGCTTTACCCCTGATGCCGAGTATCCGATAATATATGCTGAAAAAGGCATAACAATATTTGATGTCGTGAAAGATTTAAAGGCAGGATGCAAGAAGGGGTATAGTGTAAAATCAATTAAAGGCGGCACGGCGCCAAATGCGGTTCCGGCCTACTGCGAATGCATCATAGGTGGAGGCAGCACTGAAGATTTAAAAAAGCTTTCAGTTGAGTTTTCAAATAAAACGGGATTTGATATAAGAGTAGAAGCAGATAAAGAGGGTACTGTTATAAAAGCATATGGCCTTGCAGCACATGGCAGCCTTCCCGAACTTGGAAAGAATGCTGTAATGCGTATGTTTGCATTCCTTGATACTCTGCCTCTTGACAATCCTGAACTCAAAGATTATATTCATTTCTTCAATAAATATGTCGGTGAAGAGACGGATGGAGAATCGTTTGGCGTTTACCTTGAAGACAAAGAATCAGGCAGGGTTACATTTAATGTAGGATGCGTTGAGATGAAAGACAATAGTATAAAACTATCACTTAACATAAGGTATCCTGTAACATATACTTTTGATGATTTAATGAATCCATTCAATAAAAAACTTGAAGGTACCGGAATAAAAGTTAAAAACATGATGCATCAAAAACCGCTCTATTTTCATGCAAATCATCCTCTTATAAAAGCATTGCAGAAGGTATACGAGGAGCAGACAGGAAAAAAAGCTGATCTTCTTGCAATAGGCGGCGGGACATATGCTAAGGAAATGCCGAATATAGTTGCATTTGGCCCTATATTCCCGGGCAAACCGGATCTTGATCATCAGGCTAATGAATATATTGAAATAGAAGATCTGATAGCTAATGCCAAAATATATGCACATGCGATCTATGAACTTGCAAAATGATCTATGATTGACCGGCAATTATTTTTAAGAAAGACTGTTGCATGACGGATTAAACAGGTTTGATATGCTTCCTTTATAATACAGATAAAATAAAAATTTTGTTTATGAGGAGCGAGCATACCAGGCATATAAAATCTCGCAGTGCGGCAGTCTTTTTTTATACATTGAAAGTAAACTACAGTCTTAAAAGTTTGCTGCCGGATTCTGCAGGGAACATTATGTAAATGGCAAGAAAGTATGAGATGCTGATAGGGAACAATAACGATGTACTTCCTGGATGAGCTGATCATTGCAAATATGAATTTTCAAAATTGTCAGTAAAATACATGACAATATTAAAGTTCTTTAAATTGAAAAAGGCCGTGATCGGATTTAAGCTTAAATTAGAGAATAGATTGTGCGTCATAGAGCTTAAATCATCGATGTGACAATCTATGAAATCAGTCCATTTTATATCAAGGAAATTTTAATCCTAAAGTGGACTGATTATAGAAAAAAGGAGGTATATCAATGGAAACAGTAAAAACTAGTTCTAAGCTGAGCAAAAGTTCTAAAAGTAAGGCCGGACTGCAGAAGTTTGGTGGCTTTCTAGCTGGAATGGTTATACCAAATATAGGTGCATTTATTGCATGGGGCCTCATAACTGCTTTCTTTATTCCCACAGGCTGGACGCCAAATGAAAGTTTTAACAAGCTGGTAAGTCCTATGATTACCTACCTGCTTCCTCTTTTAATCGGTTATACGGGGGGCAAACAGGTATATGATGTAAGAGGAGGGGTTGTCGGTGCCATAGCAACTGCCGGCATTATTGTCGGGTCATCCATACCGATGTTTCTTGGAGCCATGATAATGGGTCCTCTAGGCGGCTGGGTGATAAAGAAGTTTGATGATCTGACAAAGGATAAAATCCCCACGGGTTTTGAGATGCTCATAAACAACTTTTCATCAGGTATATTAGGAGCGCTTCTTGCACTGCTTGCTTATGCGGTTGTAGAGCCTGTTGTACAAGGATTTTCCACGGCGCTTGGAAGTTTTGCAACTGCTGTTACTAATGCAGGATTGCTTCCGCTGATTTCAATAGTTATTGAGCCTGGAAAGATATTGTTCCTGAACAATGCTATAAACCACGGCATACTCTCGCCGCTGGGAATTCAACAGGTCAAGGAAGTAGGCAAGTCCATATTCTTCCTTCTTGAAACAAATCCAGGCCCCGGGCTTGGAGTTCTGCTTGCCTATTGGCTGCATGGCAAGGGATCTGCAAAGCAGTCGGCTCCAGGAGCAATAATAATCCAGTTCCTTGGCGGAATTCACGAGATATATTTCCCGTATGTACTTATGAAGCCTCTTCTTTTGCTTGCAGTTATAGGGGGCGGCATGGCGGCGGACTTCACATTTGTGATGTTTAATGCCGGACTGGTTGCAACACCTTCGCCTGGAAGCATATTTGCAGAAATGGCAATGGCTCCAAAGGGCGGTTTGATCCCTGTATTGCTCGGCATTGTAGTGGGAGCTGTAATATCATTCCTTATAGCTTCGGTAATTGTAAGAAGAGATAAATCGGATATTGGTGATGAATCACTAAATGAAGCCAAGAAAATGGTTAAAGTGATGAAAGCCGAGAGCAAAGGACAAAAGGTTGCAAATGTGCAGATGCCGAAACTTATCGTCTTTGCATGTGATGCAGGAATGGGATCGTCAGCAATGGGTGAGTCCATATTGAAAAAGAAAATGAAAGAAGCTGGATTTCAAGTTGATGTCAAACATTCGGCAGTAAACCAGATACCAAACAATGCTGATGTTGTATTTACACAGGAGAGCCTTGCAGAAAGGGCATCCCAGGTAGCGCCGAACGCTCGTATAATAGCAATAAAGAATTTTCTTGATAATGCTGTATACGATGAATATGTTAAAAATCTGAAAAACTGATCATACAGGCTGTCCGCCTGAATTTAGGTCGGGCAGCCCGTTATTATGAAGCAAAGCAGGATATCAAGACAAACTAACTTGATATTTTGCCAAGGGCATTTAAATCGGTAGTTTGTCTTATTGATATGGATGGCCTCTGCAGCATAAGCAGTATGGCAAAGTGTTTTTATAATAATTTTATATGGTAGTGATAAAATGGACACTTTAACTGCTCGGCAAAAGTTCATATTGAACAACCTGATTGAAAAGGGTTCAATATCTATTGGAGATCTTTCTCAGCAAATTGATGTGAGCTTCAGGACTATTTTAAGGGAGATCTCTACTATAAATAAATCCCTAAAACATTATAAATTGAGGATTTCATATACCGATGGAAATTTAAACATAAGCGGGGGAAAAGCCAATATGGATAAGCTCCGGGATATTTTAAACGGTATTCCATACCTATGGCTGCTTACTCCGGAGCAGAGAGTTGTGTTTATAACAGCACAACTTTTGTTGTCCAATAATCCTATAAAATCTGCATACTTCAGCTATCAGTTTAATGTGGTCGAAGGAACCATAAGCGTGTATCTTGACAAGGTGGAAAGCTGGATGAAAGTCAGAAACCTGGATCTTGTGAGAAAAAGAGGTTTTGGGCTGAAAGTTGAAGGAAACGATTGGAATAAGAGAAATGCATTCGTGGAATTGTTGTACAGTTATAAATCCATGAATGATCTTTTGCCTTTTTTGTATAAGGATACAAGTGAATATTCAGTGTTGGCCTTTTTTAAGGTGTCGTTCGGAGAAAAACTGGTCAATCAAGTCAGAGAACTGGTTAAAAAATTGGAAGGCAGCAGCATATTAAAGAGCAGTGATGAAGCTTATTTTGCGGCATTTGTGCACATACTGCTGTCTGTTAAAAGGACCAGGAGCGGGTCATCGATAGAACTTCCTGATTATCTGGTTTCAGATATTCTGTCATCAAAGAAGTTTTCATTCATAAAGGAGATAGATGAAATTTTTAGAGAAAGCGGCGTGGCTCTTCCTGAAAATGAACTGGCATACTTGGCCATTCACTTAAATGGAGGCAAATATTTATACAAGTACAATAGAAAGTTTGAAGATATAGGGATCGATCTTGAAGACCTGGCTAAGGAAGTTGTCTACGAGGTAAGCAAAAGATTAAATATCAGGATAAATATTGACAAGCAGCTGATAGTGGGACTTGTTCAACATTTTAATCCGGCATTTTACAGGCTGACTATGGGGCTTCAGGTAAGGAACCCTATTGTAAATGAAATAAAAGAATATTATATGCAACTGTTTGAGGCTGTGGATTATGCCTGCAGGATAGTTTTTTCAAAATATAATCTCTCAATCCCATCGAGCGAGGTGGGATATATAACAATGCACATAGGGGCTGCCATTGAAAGGCAGAACATATCATGTGGAAAATTAAGAGTGCTGATAATCTGCTCCAACGGTATCGGCACTGCTAATATATTATACAGCAAACTGAAAATGAGCTTTCCGGAGTTTGGGGAAATGGATGTATGCTCATTAAAAGACATGAATGAGAAAATAAATAGAGGATATGACATAGTGTTGTCCACCATTACAGTTGGCGGGAATTCAAATAAGGATATAATTACCGTTTCACCTTTTTTACCGAATAAGGACATCGAAAAAATAAGAGGTATAATAAAATCAAAGATATCAAAGTCAGGAATTGACAGGATTGTGGAGCATTCAAATATCGGCGATGTTGAAGAATCAGCGGAAGACTTTAAGACCGCGGACGATATGCTTAAGGATTTTCGGCTTGAATATTTGAATGCAAGGGATTTTCAATCTGTCGTAAAAGAAATTGTAAGCGATATATATGAATTGAATTTGATTGACGACAAGGAAAAAGTAAAATACCTTATCAAGAAAAGGGAAGAGCAGGGCAGCGTGGTGATCCCTGGGGAACATGTGGCATTGATTCACATAAGATCAGAGGAAGTGGAAAGCCCGTTCCTTGGAGCATACAGGCTTAAGGATCCCGTCAAAATGAAAAGCCTGGGATTTTCTTCAGAGGATGTCGATACTTTTCTTGTGATGTTTGCAAGGAAAGATGAAAGCAATTATATACTTGAACTTCTGGGGAAAATCAGTATGTCGCTGGTGGAGGAGAAAAAGTTTGTAAAGCTTTTGAGGATTGGTAATGTCAGAGATATAAGGACTGAACTTGTACGAATACTTAACAGGGAGGATTATTGATGGATAAGCTCATTTTGAATGAAAACAATATACTGCTTGGCATTGAATCCGAAAGCAAGGATAAAGTCATCGAGAGGGCAGGGAACCTGCTGATAAAAAACGGATATGTCAAAAGGGAATATATTGAAGGCATGAAGAAAAGGGAAAGCGATGTTTCATCGTATATAGGAAATGGTATAGCAATACCTCATGGAATGCCTGAATATAAGAAATACATTACAAGATCAGGAATAGTGGTTGTGCAATATCCAAAAGGCGTTGACTTCGGAGATGGGAATACGGCATATATAGTTGTGGGGATTGCAGGGAAAAATGATGAGCATGTAAGCATACTCTCGAGCATTGCGATTGTGTGTCAGTATCAAGAGAATGTGAACAAACTTAGGTGTGCCAGTACAAAAGAGGAAATACTCAACATTTTATTGGAAGGTGAAAGATAGATGATAAGGACTGTGACTTTAAATCCGGCTTTGGATAAGACGCTTGAGATAAATAATTTTGAGATAGATGACGTGAACAGGGTTTCGTCTGTCAGGATAGATGCCGGCGGCAAAGGAATCAATGTCTCGAAGCTCATCAAGATACTTGGAGGAAGGAGCAAAGCTTTTGGAATCCTGTCAGGAAGAAACGGGGATTATATAAAGGAATATCTTGACAAGGCGGAAATTGAAAATGATTTTGTATATGCAGAGGGAGAGACCAGGACAAACCTTAAGATAATAGATAGCATCCGTCATACAAATACGGATATAAATGAGCCGGGACCTTATGTTCCTTATGATAAGATAAAAGAACTCGAACGGAAAATATTCGGCGCAATAGGAGAAAATGCGGTTCTGGTGCTTTCAGGGAGCATTCCCAAAAGTGTTTCAACCGATATCTACTATAGGTGGATTGACATGGCTAAAAAGCTTAAAGTGAGAGTGGTCCTCGACTGTGACGGGGAGCTTTTAAAGAAAGGGATAAAGGCAGAACCCTATCTTATAAAACCCAATATCAATGAGCTTGAGGAGCTATTGGGAAGGAAGGTTTCGGGCATGGACGATATGATAAAATCGGCCAGGGAACTTTTAAGATCCGGCATAGAAGTTGTGGTGCTGTCTCTTGGAAGCGACGGTGCACTCTTTGTAAAGGATGGATGCACAATCCATGCAAAAGGAGTAAGGGTTGATGTAAAGAGCACTGTTGGAGCTGGGGATTCAATGGTAGCGGCATTGGCTTTTGCTCTTGATGAAGGCATGAGCTTTGAAAAAGCAGCGGCTCTTTCTGCGGCAGCAGGTACTGCAAAGGTAACGACTTCCGGCTCCCAGCCGCCAAGCATGGATAAGATAATGTCCATTGAAAGGCTGGTCAAGCTTGATTATATAAAATAATAATGGAGGAGTGGTGTATATGAGGACAAAGGCCGTAAGAATGTATGGAAAAGATGATTTGAGGATAGAAGAATTTGAACTTCCTGAGATAAAGGATGATGAAATACTGGTAGAGAATATTTCAGACAGCGTATGCATGTCCACATACAAGGCCGTCATACTTGGGAAGAAGCATAAGAGGGTGCCGCAGGATGTAGACACAAATCCTGTAATAGTAGGCCATGAATTCTCAGGCAACATAGTAAAAGTCGGAGACAAATGGAAGGATAAATTCAAGGTTGGGGATAAGTTTGCTATTCAACCTGCCTTGAATTATAAAGGCACCATGTGGTCTCCAGGATATTCATATATGTACTGCGGTGGAGATGCTACGTACAACATAATCCCCCATGAAGTGATGGAACTTGGCTGTCTGCTTGACTATAGGGGGGAGGCTTACTATGAAGCGTCTCTGGCGGAGCCCATGTCATGTATAATAGGCGCATTCCACGCTTGTTATCATACATCCATGGGAGTATACGAGCACAGGATGGGAATAGCTAAAGGAGGCAACATGGCTCTTTTGGCGGCGGCAGGCCCAATGGGGCTTGGAGCTGTTGATTATGCGCTCCACTCTGATAGAAGGCCAAAAAAGATAGTGGTTACCGATGTAAATAAAGACAGGCTGGACAGGGCAAGAAGGATATTTACAGATGAAGAGGCAAGAAAATCCGGAGCCGAACTTATGTTTGTAAACACAAGCGATATGGATAACCCTTCTGAATACTTAAGGTCGCTTACCGGCGGCAAGGGGTTTGACGACGTGTTTGTATTTGCGCCTGTGAAGCAGGTGGTGGAACAGGGAAGCGATATCCTTGGGAGGGATGGATGCCTTAATTTCTTTGCGGGCCCTACTGACACCAAATTTTCCGGGGAACTAAACTATTATAATGTTCATTATGCATCCACTCATGTAATGGGGACCACCGGAGGAAACACAGATGATATGGTGGAATCATTGAAGCTTACTGAGAAGGGCAGGATAAATCCTGCGGTAATGGTGACACATATAGGCGGCATGAACAGCGTTCCTAAAACAGTATTAAACCTGCCTCGCATACCAGGAGGAAAGAAGCTTATATATACCCACATAAACATGGAACTTACGGCAATCAACGATTTCAAAAAGAAAGGTGAAACAGACCCCATATTTGCAAAACTTTATGAGATAGTTGAAAGAAACAGGGGGCTCTGGTGCCCGGAAGCGGAAAAGTATCTCCTTGAGAACTGGAAGAGATAATAAGCCCAAAAAATCTGTTCAGATAGCAAATTGAAATTTTTAAATATGTTTAAAAAATGGACTCTGCAAAAGAGTCCATTTTTACTATGTGATGCTTTAGATCCAAAAAAAATAGCCGGCATGCATAAAATGCATGCCGAAAAATATGGCCCGACTTTATATTAAATTCATTATTCCTTAATTATAAATGTTTTAAACTGACAAGGCTTAAAATCGCCAAGACAAACTTTGTTATTGTTTTTTAAAACAGTTTGAATTTCATGCTCATTTGAATCCGCAATACAGGCACTGCTGAATTCATAATTTATGACCAAATCGCCGCCGCTTATATTTTTGAAATCAGGATTAAATGTTCTGATAAGCATGCCGTCTTCACCCTCGGCTTTTTTAATGGCACTGACAATCGTATCGGATTCCATGCTCATTAAACTTTTTTGCGGTGGCAGCTTTTTATCAGGCCTGTTTATCACAAACATAGTCTTGTCTGTGACCTGATAAAGCATTTCAGAAACCAAATATTCTTTTGCTTCATGTGCGGTTTTTGCATTAAATACATCACCGGCATGCGGGTAAATGCAAAACTCAAATTCAAGCTCTGATTGCATCTGGGAAGTTTTTGTCTTGATGCCTATTCCCGACGCCCTGCCCGGCCTGTTTTTAAGGTTTGGTTTTCCTAAAAGTCCTATGGCCCTGAATAGGGTTATTGCAATGGTATCATATTTTTCTCCGACTATTTCATATTCCCTTATGCCCTTTGTTATAATCGAAACGCCGTAACTGCCATTGTTTATATCTACAAAGCTTTGCATTGGATAAATAGGAGAAGGCCTTTCAGACCAATTTTCTGCCTTCCATACTTTGAGCTCTTCAGGCTCGTTGGGTCTTTTTATTATTCCGAATTGTTCATCCGCATAGGAAAATTTGGAAGGAATTCCGGTTTTAAAAAGCACCCTGAACCTGGTATCGAACGCCTTGTTCTCAATCTTTATCTTGACGTCTATATCCTTGCAGCCGGCTTTGAGAGCCACAACAGTTTTAATCGGTATGGCAATACTTGTTTTTTTCTGCTTTCTCTCTTCTATATTTTTGGGTACCATTAAAGACATATTTATAATGAGCCTTTCACAGATACCGCCCTTTTCACATGTGATTTTCGCTTCTTTGCCTTTGTTTGTTATTATAAAATCATCCTCTGGCGGTGAGTAATTGTATTCGTCGCCATCATCACCACTGTTTTCAAGTATGAGCACTTCATCAAAATCCCTGTTGTTTATTTTATCCGTGATATTCAAGCTGCCGTCGCGATTTGCATGTATTTTGAAAAATTCATTTTCGATCGTGCTGCCATTACTCTGTTTCATGCATGAATTTTTATCGCCTTTGATCAAATAGTAGGTGGTATATCCTAAGGCAGGAACTGAAAGCGGCTTTACGGCTATGGTGCATTTCTTATACATTAGCTTCTTGTTTGATGCGGCTATGCGCCTGTCTATAGTGCCCATATCTATTTCCTCGATGTTAAGTATGGTATGAGGGATGATATTATCGTTTTCATCGACTATAGTAAATTTTTCACCTTCAACATATACTGTTTCTATAAAAACATTGTTCCTTTTATAAGGAAGAGTATTGAATATTACAAGAGGCTGCCCGTCTCTTTCAGGTTCGATCGCTTCAGATATCCTGCGAATATTGATATTTAAAATGCCGTTACATAATTCCCTTGCCTTAATGAGCCTGTTTTTTATATCTTCGTTTACCCTGTCCGTATTACAGCATCCGATACTGTCATGGGCATGGCACTGGAATATTTCCTTCCAAATTTTTTCCACAACAGCATGCGGATACAGAAAACCGCATTTCCAAGCAATAGTAAGTATCGGTTCTATGGATCCTGTGATAAAATTTTCTATATCAGCATTTGTTTTTTTGATATCATATCTGGTGGAATAGATACTTCTATGAACGCGCATATATTTAGGGTATAACAATTCCCCTTTTACTGTATCGAAATTTTTATTTTCCATCCTCACAGATTCTATATATTTATCATAATTGCTTATGAAATAATTGTTCTTATCGTCAATTTTATTTAATCCCCTGACAAGATAAGTCAAATCCTTTTGTACCGGCATTTGGTCATGACCGTTTGGTATCAGCACATTATCTGAAGTCGCCCTTTTTTTTATTATTGCTGTTATGCCCTCTATCCTGTCCTTTGCTGCTTGGATATCATGGGGAAGATATTTGCCTATCGCATATCCTAAGGGTAAATTGACGGCAAAGACTCTGCTTCCATCAGGTGATTCCCAGAAGAATTCGCTTTTTGGAGAATTTTTCTCATAAATGCCTCTCCAGAATACTGCTTTGTCAATGCCGAATCCTTTTAAAATCTGAGGAAGTTGTGCTGATTGTCCAAATGAATCCGGGACATATCCTATTTTCATCCATTGTCCGAATTCTTCACATTTTTTTATGCCGTAATATAGATTCCTTATTATGGACTCACCTGCTACTACCATTTGGTCTGTTTGAGTGTACCAAGGACCTATGATAAGTACTCCTTTTTTTACAAGTCTTTTTATTCTTTCCCTATTTTCAGGAACAAGTTCCAGATAATCATCGAGTATAACAGCTTGCCCATCAAGCACGAAGTATTTAAATTCTTCGTCGCTTTCAAGAACGCTGAGCAATTCATCCATAAAATAGACCAACAAGCTTCTTGATTCCTCGGTATTAAAGTACCACTCTCTATCCCAATGTGTATGCGGTATCAGGTGAATGTTCAACACGATCTTCCTCCTTAAAAGTTAATATCAGCATATCAGCCGATCTTTAGATATTATCCTAGTGCCCTAGTTTTCAACTGCTTTTTCAGGTTTAGGAGTTTTATCATATTTTATTTTTTTCAATATCGTCAATATCACAAATGATATAATGGTGCCTGCTATTACCGCTATCAGCCAGTTCACCGGATTTTTCGTTACAGGGACCGTAAGCAGACTTCCGCCTGCGGATAACAAGCTTGAGCCGCCGAAAATCGAAATTGCAGCAGCTACAGCACCTCCGACCATCATAGAAGGTATAACCCTGAACGGATCGGATATTGCAAATGGTATGGCGCCTTCCGTGATGCCTGCACATCCTAAAAGCCATATGCTTTTTCCGGCTTCTATTTCCGATTTCTCATAATACTTCGGGAAAAGCAATGTTGAAATTGTAATTGCGATTCCAGGCAAACTTTTGGCTGCTGCAAAAGCCGCATAAGGTACGCCGTTTCCTGCCTGTATTGCCGCAAGTCCGAAAGCATAAGCAGCTTTATTTACGGCACCGCCCATATCAAAGCATGCCATAGCTCCTATAATGATTCCAAGGATTATTCCATTTGCGCCCTGAATAGTTGAAAGCCAACTTACAAGTCCTTTATTTAACAGTGCAACAGGTTTTCCAATCAAAAAGAACATTATACATCCTGAAATCAAGCTCCCGAATAAAGGATAAACGAATATATTCATTGTACCTGCAAAATTCTCATTATATTTTATTTTCTTCAAGTATAAGACGCAGTAACCTGCTATGAAGCCGCTGATTATACCGCCTATAAATCCACTGTTTATGGTGTTCGCTGCAACGCCTGCCGCAAATCCAGGTATCAATCCTGCCTTATCGCTTATGCCGTATGCGATATAACCTGAAAGCAGCGGAACCATCAAACCTAAAATGCTTCCTCCAAAAGTCCTTAATGTATTTCCAACAGTACCTTCTACTCTTGCTCCTTCATTGCCGAAAATCAAAAGTGCTAATGACATTATCATGCCGCCTGCGACTACAAGCGGAATGATATAAGAAATACCTGTAAGCAATCCCTTTTTCATCTGCTCAAGAGTGCCCTGCTTTTTAGCACCCTGTCTTTGTATCTTTGCCATTATTTATCAATCCCTTCTATTAATTCTTTTATGATTCCTTCTGGATCCGAAATCGCTTCTGAAACGCCGCATTCTAAAACAGGCAGTTTGTCAAACCTTTCTGCATCATTTATGCTTACATCAGAAGCTATTATGACGCCGTCAGCTTTTTTAAGGTCATCCTCTGTGATTTTGTTTTCAGTGCCTCCTGCGCCCTGCGTTTCTATTTTTATTTCTATGCCCATCTTATTTCCTGCTTTTTTTAGATTAGCTGCGGCCATAAAAGTATGAGCTATTCCGGTTGGACATGATGTAACACAAACTATATACATGCTATTCCTCCTCTCTTTTTGATATTAAATCTATAAGTTCTTTCTTACTATTGCTTGCCATCAGCCTTTTTCTGAAATCATCATCCATGAGCAAATAAGATAATTTAGAAAGAAGTTTCAAATGTAAAGTTGTTGCTTTCTCTGCAGGAACTGCAAGCATTACTACAAAGGAAACAGGATTACCGTCCAATGAATTCCATTCAACCGGCTCTTTAAGCTTTGCTATTGCAAAACATTCCTTTGTTACTGCTTCAGATTTACCATGAGGTATTGCAAGTCCCATGCCGACTCCTGTGGTCCCTTCTCTTTCACGCTTGAAAACATCCTCTTTAAAACAATCCACTGAAGTTATGTTGCCGTTGTCTTTAATCATCTTTATCATTTCAACCAAAGTCTCATCTTTTGTTTTTGTATCAAGTTCCAGATTTATCAAGTTCTCATTGATTAAGTTGCTTATTTTCATGTTTTTGTCCCCTTCATATGCCAAATATTTCTGAAAACTCATCAATATTGCTGTACTTTAGCAATCTATCGATGGTTTTATTATCATTAATGATGTCGCTTAAGTCTTCAAATATTTTTCTAAAATCCTTTTTTGCGCTTATATCAAGAGCCGCCATTATTATTATCTTTACAATGTGATTTCCCCATTGAATGGGTGATTTGGGCACTGCAACTGCAATCAATGGTTTAATCACAAAGCCCTCATATGGATGCGGAAGGGCAACGTAATTGCCTATATATGTGCTTGAATATTCTTCTCTTTTAAGTACGGAGCCGTAAAATCCATCTTTTACATAGCCGTATTTCATGAGTTGGTTAGATAAAAGTTTGATCACATCTTCTTTGCGATTCTCATTGATATTTAACAAAATACACCTTTTATCCATATACTTGTTTAATACATATTTGTGCTTTAGAGTTCCCTGATCCGATTTTTGAGGCTCGGAAATAACTTGCTTTATATTTTTGATATCACCTTCCGTTAATAGGGGAGATACATATACAACTGGAATCCTATCAGTCTTAAAAGGTACGGTGCTCAATATTATATCTGCTGAAAGTTTATCGATGATCTTTTCGGCTTTTATGCTTGAGAGTATATCGACTATATCGACATCCGGAAATTCCTTATTGAGTTTTGTAAAAAGCAACTGTGATGTTCCCATCCCTGTTGCACATATCAAAATCGCTTTCTTTTTTTTGCTGGATTTGAACCTTTCTATTGAAGTCGCAAAGTGTAGGGCTACATATCCCATTTCATCGTCACTTACGTTTATTTTGTATATGAGGTTCAACTTTCTGCAGACAAATACCGCTATTATATAGGCATAACCATATTCTCTTTTTATTTCATTTAGAAACGGATTTTTCAGATTGATATTGTATTTTGCTCTGTTGATTGCCTGCCTCATATGCAGAAATAGCGCTGTAAACAGTTTTTTGTCGTTTGCAAAGTCAAATCCGGTTTCCTTTGAAACTTCCTGAATGATTGCCATCAGATTCTGAAATAACAAACTATCCAATCTGTTTAAATAATTTAAATCAAATTTTTCAGCTTCAACATCATTTTGCAGCTTTGCTCCTGCAAGATGAATTGTTATATATCCTATTTCAGAATCACCCATTTCAATTTTGAAGCTGTTGTTTATTTTATCCGATATGACCTTTGCTATCTTCCATTCATCCTTAGCCATTAGAACTTTAAGATCTTCATCATTCATACGGATAACGTATCCTTGCCATATCCTTTTTAAGGATATGGCAAGGTGTATAAGCAGCCCTTTGAATGATATATCGGATAGCAAGTAGTTGAATTCTTCTTCCGTCTCGATAAGTATTTGCTTGATCATATCGAGATCAATGCCATAAAAGACATCTCTTAGTTCATCATCTATAATATCCCCGTGTTTTGAAACTGCATTTTTTAATATATCTGCTTTTATAATCCTTATGGTTTTCTCATCGGCTATGACTTTCGTGCCATGTTTCTGCTTCTTGTATAATTTTGCACCATATCTATCAAGGAACATTTCTACCTTATCAAAATCCTTTACAACAGTGCTTTTACTCACATATAGTTCTTCAGCTATTTCATCAAAGGTCACAAATCCGTCTGCATCCAGGAGTTTTTTTATTATCCATATAACCCTTTCTTCAGGCAGAATCGGATTTGAAGGTCCTATAGATATATTTATGTCTTTTTCAAATTTACGCCTGTTCTCTTCAGGTACATAAATCCATACACCGACTCCAGGCTTTGTAACGAGCTTGATTTTAGAATTGCGAAGCTTGCTCTTTATATTATCAATATCATTGATTATTGTTCTTGAAGTGACATTACATTTCTGTGCTAAATCTGATATCTTTTCGCATTTTTTAAAATTATAAAGTTCATTTAGAATTATTTTTTCGCGAAAAGTAAACATTTTTCCACCTCTTATCTTTTCGTTTTTATTATATTTGTTGAAATATTTAAAGTAAATTCACTTTTCTTCATTATCAGCTAATGAAAATATATCAATAAAATGATAAATGCATCAACTGTTTTTGCTTCAGTCATATTTTTAAATGACAATCATAGTTTTACCAATCCAATGATTAACTTTGCTTTAAAATAAAAATAAGACAAACCATATTAATATTTTACTGAAGGAATTTTAAATCGGAAGTTTGTCTTGATATGCGCTCTGTTTAATAAAAAACAGCTCCAAATTTAAACATTGGGGCTGTTTACATGTTGTTCAATTCATTTTGTATCAGAACTCCGACTATATCGGCAAATCTTTTTGGAGATTTGATGCAGGCTAAATCGCATCCATATATCCTTCTGGCATCTGGGATATCTTCATCAAGTCCTGTGAAGACACAGAGAATGGAAACTCCATCTTGTCTGCCTTTTCTAACTTCCATGGCAGTGTCGTTGACCCCGCAGGTGCCTATATAATCACATCTGATGCGGCTGGATTCGTTTTTCGGTATACCTTGCGTATCGTTTGGCACACCGTCGGAAAGTATTATAAGAATTTTATGCTCGGATTCCGAATCTTTCATCATATGAAGTGCAGCACGTATGGCTAAACCATCCCTGTTGCATCCTGTAGAATAATAATTGAAGATTCTATCGTTTTTATCGGTCTCGTCATAATCTCGGAACAGATTGATGATTGTATAGCTTTTTTCGCTGAAGAAAGAGTATATTTTTACCGGTATCCTGCAGCGCGTAAGGCTTTCTGCTATGATATAACCTTCAGATGCGATTATTTCCTGGCGATTGGCTTGAGATGAAGATGCGTCGAGCATTATATCCACACTTAGATTTTTGATATCGTCTTTAAGATTTTTTATAAAAATTTTGTTGTCATTGAGGTAGAAATTTCTCCAAACCCTTTCTGCCATGAATTTCCCAAATTCTGACCTTATGGAATATGATTCCGAGTTGGCAAGAATAGCATTTTTGATTTCATTTGTAAGCCTTGAGATACTGTTATTATTCCTTGCAAGGTCCTTTTTATAATGTTCCTTATTTTTCTCTCTCTGCCTTATGACGGCATCTCTGTGATAAATTGCGTCCCTGTTATTGATGATATTATCCTCAAATTGTCCACAGGTAAAGTGCATGTGGCAGTTTTTGTGGTTACCGGTGCATAGAACCTGTTCAATGGCTTTTGTCTGTGATTCCGGCAAAATGGAAATTCCGTATAATTTTTGCATATATTCTCTCTGGCGCTTATCGCGCAGTTCTATAAGTTTAAACCAATTGGAAATCAGTTTGCTGAACCTGCTTTCCTTTTTCTTGAAACTGATTTCTCCGGAATATTTGTAAGATGCTATTTTAAAGAGTCTCAAAAATGGTATGATATGGCGACGGCGCGGTATTTTTCTTTTTCCTCCATAGCTGGAAGGAATTAATCCAAATCTGAAATAAACTCTTATTATCTTGTTCAACCTCCGTATGATCTGCTCCGTACTCATGGATTTATCAAATTCCAGCTCATTGAGGATTTTAGAGGCTAGGCCTGTCATTTTTGGATTTTCACCTAGGGCTTTCTTAAAATGAGCTATCCTGATTTCATCAAAAAGATAATTGGTAGAAGCCGCATCGCATCCGCTCAATATTTTTTTTGAATAGCTTTGGCGCAGGCTCTCAAGAACAGGTCGCTCAACTTTTCCTCTTTCATAAGTACAATTTTCCAAACCTATCCACGTCAGACTTTTCAACAACTCTTGATAAGCATCCTCCTTTAAATCATTGAAAAAATTTTCAAGGAGTGAATAATCATAATACTTATGGACAGCTCCGATTATATAGTTTAAATAAATGTCGGCTTTCCCGTTTTCATCATAGGCTTCGATTTCAGGTTTAAAAGAATACTCACCTGAAGCATTCCATATAATATTAAAAGCTCTTTCCTTTTCCTTATTTTCAGTTTCCATAATCAGTCCGTAAAGATTTCACCTCTTTTAAGCTTCTCAGGTATCCTAAGGCGGATAACATCTTCTACAAGCTGCTGTTCAAAGCTGTCAAAAGATTTGTTGGTAATGCCCATTTGAAGCGCTTTAAATGCATCCAGTCCCTTGTCCATAAGATGGATGGATGATATAAGCCCCCTTAGATCTAACGGTTTAGTGGAAATCTCTGAACTTTCGCTTTTCTTTTGAATGTCTTTAAAAAGTCCTGCAAATTGTTCTATATACTCTTCTTTCATATTTGGAAATTCCCTACGGAGAAGTTTTTTAAGATTAGCAAAAGAAATGCTAGGCATTTGAATGACCATGAAGCGGGAAGCCAAAGCTTCATTGAGTTCTCTTGTACCTGCATATCCGTAATTCATCGTTGCAATAAATCTGGTCGCATCATCCAGCGGTATCTTTTCATAACCTGGTATATCTATGATTCTTCGAAAATCCAATGTAGCGTGAAGAAGTGCGATGGATTCATTCTTTGCCATATTGATCTCATCGAGTACTCCGAATCCCCCATAAATAGCACATTCATATATGGGGCCATGCCTTAGAACAACCTCTCCGTTTTTAAATGTATCGGTACCGATAAGAGACGATGAATCAGTATTAACATGAAAAGAAATATTCCAGATAGGCCTTTGAAAAGCTGCCGCAAGATTTTCAGCCAGTACATTTTTTCCGGTTGCCTTGGGACCAACTAAAAGAAGGTTTTCGCCGCAAAGAAGGACTGTAATAGCTTCTTCCCATATATCCTTTCCATAATAATTATACTTGGGATTAGGTATCCTATATCTTAAATCAGGCTTTACATTGTAATATTTTCGAAATTGTTCTATTTCGTCGATTAGATTCTCATTGATTTCCTCTTCTCTCAAAAAATCCAACAATGCTGACACCTCCAGACGGTTTGCGTATAGAAATGCATCATATAAAAATAAACCTACCATAATATATTATAGCATAGAAGCATTTTTTGAATGAAATCATTTATATAAGCCTGATTGCCATCTTTGTGCACATTTATTTTTAGTTTATCACTTTTGGGATGTGTGCCTTTATGGAGCCGTTTTGAGAGAATTTTTCTCTGCGCTTAACAACATAATCAATGTATGATAGTATAAAATAAAGAATGTAAAAGCATATGGCTTGATATGATGATATAAATAATTTAGGTGGAGCTGACTATGAAAAGTTTAATAGTTTATGAATCTGTATGCCATGGGAATACTGAAAAAATAGCAAAGGCAATGGCAGAAGTTTTAAATGCTGATTTGATTAAAGCCGGTCAGGTAGACTTAGATAGTTTAAATGACTATGATTTAATAGGTTTTGGTTCCGGAATATTTTTTGGAAGATTCCATGAAAATGTTTTTGGTTTGATTTCCAGACTGCCCAATATGCCTGGTAAAAAAGCATTTATTTTTTCTACGAGCGGACAGGGCAAAATTGGATACAATGTTCTTGTTGAACAAAAGTTAAAGGAAAAGGGTTTTGAATCTGTTGGCAGTTTTGCATGCAAGGGTTATGATACTTACGGACCGTTTAAATTGGTCGGAGGCATATCCAAGGGCAGGCCAAATGATGGTGATATTCAAAAGGCAAGGAAATTTGCAGAAAAACTTTGCATATGATGAGCGAATAGGGCAGAGTGTAAATATTTTTTATTTCAAGAAAGAACTTATCCAATGTATAGGTTCTTTTTTGTTATGCACATATGGGGATTTAAGCGACATACATGTATGAATATGAGTAGCATTTTTATATTTTATTTATATACTATAATGAATGCAATATTTTTTGGAGGAGTTTTAAATGGCATACGGTTATTACAATATACCGATTGCATCATGTTTTAATTGCCCTTACATGATAAGAGGTAAACTTGACCAAAATATCGATGCTATAGAAGGAACTGAAAGCAGTGTGAAAAAAGTGGAAGATACGATGATACCATATGATGATTCCCAATATAGGGTATTGCCGCTGCTTACAATACCGCTTCTTTTTGCTGCTGCCGCTGGCCCAAGACCGATATTCTATAATCCAGGACCATTTTGGCCGCAGCCGTTTTCCTATTATTACTGGTACTATTATAGATAGGCACGACAATATTTATAGGTTAAACCAAACAAAAAATTTAAATGAATAGGAGATATGCATATGAAGAAAATTGTGTGTTTTGGAGAAATATTACTAAGGCTTTCGCCAGCTGATTTTAAAAGGCTTATACAAAGCGAACAATTTGAAGCCACATATGGAGGATCAGAAGCAAATGTTGCGGTTGCACTTTCCGAATATGGCAAAAGTACATCTTTTGTTACAAAATTGCCTGATAATGAAATCGGACAGACTGCTGTCAACAGTTTGAGGCGCTATGGCGTCAATACAAGCAATATCGTAAGAGGAGGAGAAAGGATAGGCATATACTTTTACGAAAGAGGAGCTGATCCAAGACCATCCAGAGTAATCTATGATAGAGCTCATTCCTCAATTTCGGACGCTGAAAGAAGCGATTTTGACTGGACAAAAATAATGAAGGATGCGGAGTGGTTCCATTTTTCAGGCATTACCCCGGCTTTAAGTGATAATGCCGCAGAGATAACTATGGATGCCGTGCTTGCTGCAAAGAAGGCAGGAGCTACTGTCAGTGTCGACTTGAACTATAGAAAAAAGCTTTGGAAAATTGAGAAGGCAAACAAAGTGATGAGCAATCTCGTAAAGCATTGTGATGTGGTCATAGGCGCTATAGAAGATATGAAAAATACTTTTGATATAGCAGCCGGACTTGAAGATGAAGATGACAAAAATCTGATAAATGTGATGCAAAGCCTTATGTCACAATTTGATTTGAAATGCATAGCTGTGCCTATGAGAAAAACCATTAATGGAGGAGAAATAAGCTGGCATTCAGTATTGTATGACGGTAGCAATTGTTACAAATCAAAGAATTATACTTCAAGGGTAGTGGACAGAATCGGTGCCGGTGATGCTTTCGGAGCGGGAATAATATATGGTCTGGGTTCAGGATATGATATGAAGCAAACTTTAGAATATGCAACAGCCTCATCTTGCCTGAAGCATACGATTGAAGGCGATTTTAATAATATAACCGTTAAAGAAGTTGAGGATTTCATGGCGGCAGGTTCTTCAGACAATTTAGAGAGGTAAATTAAAAATTCGCATTTGATATCTAAAGCAGGAGCCAAATTATTGTACTCCTGTTTTTGCGTTTAATACGGATGATAATTTTAAGATGATGCGAAAGTGTAAAGTACGCCTTTAATGTTCAAGTTGAAAATAAAAAAGTGGCATGTTAGTATGATATGACATGAAAAAGCAAGACCAGAGTATGGGTTGTATGATAATGAAGCAGAGGTTTTGGAGATTAAAATTATAATAAAGGATGAAGGGATTGATACGATATTAGATAAATTTAAACTGGATGGTAAAATTGCGATAGTAACCGGGTGCAGGACAGGGCTCGGCCAAGGGATGGCTTTGGCACTTGCGGAAGCAGGAGCAGATATTGTCGGAGTTGGCGATCGTGATATGGAGGAAACAAGGGCGCTTGTTCAAAAGCTTGGAAGAAAATTTGTTGGAGTTCAGGCAAATCTGATGAAAATGGAATCTATACCTATGGTTGTTGACGCAGCCATCGGAAGTTTTGAAAAAATAGACATACTTATAAACAATGCAGGGATTATAAGAAGAGAAGATGCCGTAAACTTTTCTGAAAAGGATTGGGATGATGTTATAAACATCAATTTAAAGGTATTATTTTTCCTTAGCCAGGCAGTTGCAAAGAAATTCATTGAACAAAAAACCGGGGGTAAGATCGTAAATATTGCATCGATGCTCTCATTTCAAGGCGGCATAAGAGTGCCTTCATATACGGCCTCAAAGTCAGGTGTAATGGGTATTACAAGGCTTATGGCAAATGAGTGGGCAAAGTATAACATCAATGTAAATGCCATTGCTCCCGGATATATGGCTACAAATAATACGGCAGCATTAAGAGAAGATAAATCAAGGAGTTCGGAGATACTTGACAGGATACCTGCAGGAAGGTGGGGATTACCTGAAGATGTAAAAGGCCCTGCGGTATTCTTGTCATCTTCAGCAAGTGATTATGTAAATGGCTATACCATAGCAGTGGATGGCGGCTGGCTGGCAAGATAGATATTGTTAAGCTGGTTGCCCATGTAGGTAGGGAAAGCACGATTCTTCGATAAAGGGGGAAGGAGTTATGGAACATAAACATTTATCATAAAGTATCATATCATGGCAAATAATATGCATGAGCCTTTTAAGTTTTCTATATTCAAGGCCGGGAAAGCCGGAAATCAGAAGCAGTATAACAGATATTTTGATTTGATTTTTACTATGTTTTATGTTAGTATATTCTGTGTCTTCAATATGCGCCCGTAGCTCAGCTGGATAGAGTGCCTGACTACGAATCAGTAGGCCGTGGGTTCGAATCCCTCCGGGCGCACCAAGTTATCCCAATATCTGAATTTTCAGTGTTGGGGATTTTTATAACTGATAAATTCCAATTTGAAAGGATTCCCTATTTTTATACGTTTTTATATATTGTGTATATACCGAGATAAAGATATATCATTGATGTGATGGATATGTCTACGTTGTATGAATAAATTTATCCTGGTCTTGATATCAAAAAATATATTTGCAATTCAATTCAGTTATGTAAGGAGGTAGAAAATGACAGATTACATAATTGCAACCGCTTCAACCGCAGATCTTCCTGCGGAATATTTTAAAGAACATGATATCCCGCTTATCAGCTACACTTATACTGTTGATAATAAGCTGTATGTTGACGACTGCCGAGAAGAGACAAGGGCAGCCACCTACACGGCGATGCGGAAAGGTGCGATGGCATCTACTTCCATGATCAATAGTTATGCATACCATGAATTTTTCAAAAAACTCATGGATACGGGAAAAGATGTAATTTTTTTAGACATGACCCGTCAGATATCCCATTCCTTTATTAGTGCCGGGAAAGCGGCCGACCAGATCCATAAAGAATATCCGAATCAGCGCTTTTACCTGATGGATACCCTCTGTGTGTCCGGGGGCCTTGGGATGCTGGTGTACTACATGGTCAAGCTTCGGGAAGCCGGCCGGAGTTTTGACGAGACGATCAAATGGGCGGAAGCCAACAAGCTCAAAATCGCTCACTGGTTTACAGTGGATAATCTCAACTACCTCAAACGCGGAGGGCGTGTTTCCAACGCTGCAGCTTTGGTGGGATCGCTCCTTTCAATAAAACCTGTCCTCTATGTATCAGATGAAGGCAAACTTGTTGTTGCTTCCAAAGTCCGCAGCAGAAAAACTGCCTTGCTCTATATCATTGCCAGAATGAAAGAGGATTTTACCGAGCCGGACGGTAAAGAGGTATTCATCCTTCATGCCGACTGCATGAGGGATGCGGAATTTATGCGAAAAAAGGTACTTGAAGCCTTCCCGACTGTATCGAAGGTGACGATCATGAGCCTTGGCGCTGTTATCGGCGCGCATTGCGGGCCGGGGCTGCTCACCATATTTTATCTTGGCAACAAGCGCTATTCATAATGGATAATTTTCGATTCTGCGTTAAAAAATTGCATTAGCCTTGCATTCAAATCGAGCAAATGGCACAATAGAAGTAAAAAATACCAAGCCTTAAGGGGTTTGGTATTTTTATTGTTTTATAAATCCACTGGATTAGCCCAACATCATAAACTTAAGGAAATTTGATTAACTTTATTTTTTGCCAGGAAAAGGATT
The DNA here is from genome assembly GCA_937900065.1 of uncultured Clostridiaceae bacterium. GTDB lineage: Bacteria > Bacillota > Clostridia > Clostridiales > Oxobacteraceae > CALCDS01. The sequence continues at coordinate 23,712 of CALCDS010000010.1, forward strand.
GACCACTTCAATGGAAATTCATAAATGTTTCACCCAAAAAGGAGCAAATTCCATGAAAAGGCACAACTTCGGTTTCTTTTCTGTAGCTGATAGGTTCCATAGGCGCTCCTTTTCCGTATTCAATTTTCAAGGCTCAGCAATTCTAAAAAATGCGTATCAGCGGTCCTCCTTCGTCTGTCCGTACTGGGCTTGCGTCTGTAGCTGCCGTTTCATATCGTCCGGGATCACATCCACAATGCGGTGAAGCTCCCGGACTTCGATTTCAAGCCGGTTGTGTTCAAGCTGCTCATGGAGTTTGTTCTCATTACCCGCTTTTGCTTCCAGCGCCTAATCCTGCGGTAAAACCGTCCTGCGGAACCATGTGCAGCAGACGGAATAGGAGATGTTCAGGACGCAAGTGTATACTTTTCTGACCGTCCGTCCCGTATATCCACAAGGTTGGAAAACGGGCGGAAAAGCGAAAATTTCCGCGATTGCGGAGAAGTATGATATAATAAAAAGAATAAAAAATCCGCTTTGGGAAAGTACGAAAACGAGGACTACAAGGACATCAGCCATGCCAGCATCGTGACGCTGGCAAAATTCTATGGCGTTTCCGCCGATTACCTGCTGTGGATGACGGAAACAAAAATCACCCAAACGCAGACCTCGTGCAGCTGCATTTGAGTGATGAAATGATCGGGCTTTTGAAAAGCGGGAAAATCAATACCCAGCTGCTGTGTGAAATGGCTGCGCATCAGGATTTTGTAAAGCTGGCAGACGTCGAAGTTTACGTGTATGGCGTTGCCAGTATGCAGGTACGGAACCTGAACGCATGGATTCGACATGGGTCGGAAGGTAGGCGGCTTCTGTTGCTGAAAACTTTAGCAATATCTTCGGAGGCATAGATTTGAAGATGAAATGTGCAAACAAGCAAAAATTTAAAAGGACCACAACGGGCATGAGTATTCTTATACTCGTGATTGCTGCAGCTGTGGTTCTTATCGGTATAACCATATTCCGTTTCTATCGTGTAAAACAGCTCAGCAAAAACCTTTATGCCGGTGTGGATGGTCAGGTCACGGCAAATGATGCCGGGACATCCAATGCCAAACTGGCGGCATACCAGAAAAGCAGTCCTGCTGATATCCTGCAAAGTGGAGACGCAGATAAGACGCAGGTGTCGATTATATTTTCTGGGTTGAACAAAGATGAAAAAACAAATGAAAAAATCATTGACCTTCTGAAAAAGCATGATGCGGAGGCCGTGTTTGCTGTGCCTGCCGTTCATGCCAGAGAAAATGATGGAGTCTTAAAGAAGGTCCAGAAAAATGGGAATTCCTTTGCCAGTAACGGGCTGAACGGCAATACGCAGATGGAAAAGAAAGAGCTGTCTGAACTTCTTAATGACTTTTCTCTTTCAAAAACGACTCTTGAAGCGGAGACGGAGGAAATTGTGAACCGTCTCTACTGCTCCGGAACTGCGTATACAGCATCTGTTTTAAAGGCTGCAAAATCCAGTGGTTATGCCGAGGTTATCAGTCCGGACGACGGAGATCAGATCGATTACACCACCTTTAAAGATGAAAAAGAGGCCTGGAATTATGTCAGCCGGCTTTCCG
>CALCDS010000011.1 GCA_937900065.1 uncultured Clostridiaceae bacterium
CATATCATTTTAGACTATTTGCATTCCATTCCAGCGCTTGATTGAATCATCCTCTATTTCAAACTGATCCAATATCCTGTCCACCGTCGAATCTACAATATCATCAACATTTCTAGGTCTGGTATAAAATGCAGGTACGGGCGGCATAATAGTGACTCCGAGTCTAGCAAGTTTAAGCATATTCTCCAAGTGAATAGCATTTAGAGGTGTTTCTCTTGTAACAAGAATAAGTTTTCTCTTTTCCTTAATGGTAACATCAGCAGCCCTAATAATCAAATTATCAGCATATCCATTGGCAATCCCGGAAAGAGTTTTCATGCTGCAGGGGGCAATGATCATGCCTTTAATCTTAAATGAACCGCTTGATATAGCTGCGCCTTGCTCTTCTTCATCATAATAAAAGCTTGCCAGAGATTTTACTTTTTCTATTGTGTAATCAGTTTCTTCCCGTATTGTCTGCTGCCCCCATTTAGTAATTACCAGATGAGTCTCAACTTTGTTTTGTTTTAATTTCTGTAAAAGCCTTATACCATAAATGCTTCCTGAAGCTCCGCTAATTCCAACGACTAATTTCAATGGTCGATTCCCCTTCCCCTGTTTCAGCATTTATATAAACCCGATCCTAATAATCCCTAAATAGTGTTGCAATTCTGCCTATTGCATTTTAGCTATTATACTCCTGCTTAAATAAAACCAAATGCCATTATTGTATACCATTAGCATACAATGTCAATTAAAATAAAATTTGATATAATAAATATCAAACATTTCAACTCATATATACTCTAATTCTACATATAAACAATAATTCCTCCTAATTTAAAATTTTTTTATAATAGCAAATTTTTCAAAAGATATGAAATCAATTTATTTTAGCGACTAGGGTTTCTACCAATTCTTTTAAAATACGCATGACTGTTTGGATTCCTGCATCCGTTATATTATCAACATGAATACCGCAACTTACGACTACATTTTTATTTAAACTTGAGGCAAGTGTTTGTGATACATATCTCGCAGCTTCATCATCCTTGTGCCCCAAAATTGCTAAAGATGATGTCGTGGCACTGATTTTATTATGGTCCGCTAAACTCGGCCTAGGGCAGCTTAAAGTCACGGCACCAATATGCGGACTATCGCCTCCTGCAATTATTACACATAAATCATTCCCTACTTTCAATGCCTTTAAATTGACTTTAATTTTATCTTTTTCTATTGTCAGATCAAACATATCCTCACTCCTATTGTGCAGTTTTTTATAGGTCATAAAGAGGCCATTTCTTTTAATGCCTTCATATTCTTGATTCGAACCGATTCCCGGTGGAACTCTATGATTCCTTCATCCCTCATCTTGCACATTTCCCTGGATAGTGACGGCCTCGATACATTCAAAAATTGGGCAAGCTCTTCTCTTTTCAAAGGCATCATGAACATCAACTTTTTGTTTCTTTGTGCCTGCTCTATTAGAAAAGAACTTATCTTTCCCCTTATGCTCTTGATTGAAAGATAATCCAATTTTCTATTTAGAATAAATGCCTTATTTGATATGATCTTTAACATATTTGTAGCAAGCTGCTTATGGCTTGGACATGAATTTTGGCAACCCCATGCTACCTTATCCGATGGCAGTTTCATGACTGTGCATTCATCCTGTGCGGTTACAGTTGCAGGGTATACGTCGTTTTCAGAAAAAGCCGCTACTTCTCCAAACACATCACCGGATTTTAGTATATCCATTATCACACGATTCCCTGATGCATTCTCTTTGGATATGGTCGCCGTACCTGAGATTACCAATCCTATTTCTTTTATGTCCTCGCCCATATATTTGATGGTTTCATTTTTTGCATAGTTTGAAATTTTAGGAGACAGGCATTCAAGCATTATGTTCAATTCGTAAGGTGTAATGTCTTCAAATAATTTACATTTTGTAAGCAGGGGTAACCACTTAGAATACATTTTATCCACCGCCATCTTTTCGTAACATTGGATACCGATTTTCTCATTTAATTTTATTACAATAAAAACAAAAGTTCAAGATTGATTGGAGGTTGTTTGCATGATAAGAAAGATCGTAAACATAGATGAAAACAAATGCACGGGTTGTGGAATCTGCATCGATGCTTGCAAGGAAGGAGCACTTAAGCTTGTTGATGGAAAGGCAAAGCTTCAATCAGAATCATATTGTGACGGGCTCGGAAACTGCCTTCCCGAATGTCCTGCCGGAGCCATTACAATAGAAGAGCGTGAGGCATTGGATTTCGATGAAAGTGTCGCGAAGAAGCAGTTTGAAAATGAGAAGGAAACAGTACATGAAACCTTGGCATGCGGATGCCCGGGAACCCAGGTCAAAGTAATGCAGAGGAAAACCGCTTTAGGCAATCAGTCATCAAATATACAACCTTTTGAATCACAGCTTAGGCAGTGGCCCTGCCAGATAAGGCTTGTGCCAGCCAGTGCTCCCTATTTTGATAATGCAAATATACTTGTCGCTGCAGACTGCACGGCATATGCATATGCAAATTTTCACAGCGATTTCATGCGCAACAAAATCACGCTAATAGGATGTCCAAAACTTGACGATGTAGATTATTCCGAAAAATTCGCCCAGATATTGAAATCGCATATTATAAAAAGCATTACTATTGTCCGCATGGAGGTGCCATGCTGCGGAGGTATCGTAAATGCAGTAAAGCAAGCACTTTTAAGCAGTGGAAAAATGATTCCATGGCAGGTTGTGACCATATCTACCGACGGGACCATAATCGAAGGTTGATTCTGCACATCCTCGTTTGCTTGTTCACGCTTTTTAAGTTCTAGTGCTATGCCAAAGCTCATCAAGAACTTAGCAAAAGCGTTCACACCAGCCACTCGGATTGCTCAAAAAATCAACATTATAACGCATCAGTAGAAAA
>CALCDS010000012.1 GCA_937900065.1 uncultured Clostridiaceae bacterium
CACCCCTAAATTATCTAGATGACTTTGATATGTGCAGCTTATAATAAACTATAAACTTTGAGTAAGCATAATCATAAACATAAAAAACAGCAAGCCCGATCAAACCTATCACATATACCGGAAGTTTGGATTCCATATCTGCAAAGAAAAGCTCTTTTGCAATCACGGCAGTCAGACATACTGAAATTACAAAAAATATGCCCTTTAATGCGATCCTTATCGTCCTGTATTTTATGTTCTCAATATAATATTTTATGATGCCGTATATTCCAAAGAACGATATATAAGGTATTATCCTTATCTTATCAGGTATTATTATAAACGATAGCAGCATGGTTGAAAAAGCAAATATCCAGGCTGCCTTTATGCCAAATTCAATTATCATTATTGAACAAAAAAGCGATGATATCCCGTAAAAGAAAAGCCTGCTTGTAGGAAGATATACGGCAAGGTACAAGCATATCATGCAAAGAGCTCCAAGTATGCCGCCTAAAGCGGCTATCCGGCTGTTATTGTGCATTATTCCACCACCTTTAGCAGCACCTTATAAGATCCCCGCCCATGCATTCGCAGCATGTATCCGCGCACCAGAGCGACGTGCACAGCGAGCACATGTCCGGGTCATTATGAAATCCCCTGTAATATCCTCCACTGTATGGGCTTGAGGTATAAGTCCGGTTTATTTGATTCAATTGGTTTAAGGCATTTCTATATTCGTAATTTTCCGGATCCATGTTCACGGCATTTTGCAGGCAGCTGTATCCCTGGCTGTACCAGCCCTTTCTGACATATATCAGTCCCATAAGATAATACCATTCTGCGGTCCTGTCATTGATATTGTTCAACATGGATTCAGCCTGTGAAAGGTTCCCGTTTATTATATTCGTCCTTACCTGTGAAAAATCGCTGCTTCCATTACTGTATCCATTATAACTTTGGCCGTTGTTATTTCCGAAAGAGCTTGAGTTTTTATTTTTCATAAGATAATCATATGCTTCATTGATTTCTTTTAACTTTTCCTCTGCCAGCGATGCCAAAGGGTTGTCCCTGTATTTGTCGGGATGATATTTTTTTACAAGCTCTATATATGCTTTTTTGATCTCTTCTTCTGAAGCTCCCTGTCTTACACCAAGCACTTCATAGGGATTTTTCATCTTTCCCACTTCTCCTTTTGTTTAGTATTTGAAGGGTCTTATTGTACATTCCACCATATATTATATTTTCAAGTATTTCTCTATCCTTTTTAATATCCAAAAGCTTGAATACTCTTCCAACTTCGCTTAATGTAAAATTGAGCGTAAAGTTTATATTCTCTTTTATCCTGTCTTTAAAATCAGATACCTTCTCATTATTATAACAGAACTGGTATATGAGAGGATTAAAATTTTTATTTTTTATATCATCAGCCAGATCGTCAAAAGCATCCAGCACATAGATCCATTTTCCTATATTATAACCAAACCATCTCAATTTTTTTTCAGTATCTTTATCCCAGCAGTAAGGAGGGTATGCAAATATTTCCTCTGTGAGCCTTGCAAACGGCTCGGCAGCCATATCCACGGAAGCACATTTTTTGTTTTCTATATCGTCAAGCTCATGCAGCCTCTTTTTTATAACAGATGCAATGCCGCTATTTTTAGCCTCAGCCTTCCTGAAACTGCCGTATAATAAACCCATGGGCACAAAAGCCTTTACAGCCTTCCCATCGTGATAGTCATCCTTTAATTTATAGTACGATAAAATTATATTTATATCCGATGCATATTTCAATGCAGGACTTTCCAGTACGACCGCCCTTTTATTTAGAGGATGAGCACCGCACCGCTTGAGCTTTATGGTTTCCCCCTCGCTTTTAAAAGCCGAAAGAAACAATCCTAAAAATGCGATGTCATAATTTAAAACAAGCCGTGCAACCTGCCCGTAATTATGCCCTATTGTTTCGCACAGCCCGCAATAATATGCTCTGAAAAGTTCGAACTCCTTTACCTTTAATTCCGGCTTATCCGGGAAAATATATCCAAACATATGTCCTCCTGGAGCAGCTCAAGTTCATGAGATGTAAGTTCCCTGAACTCTCCTGCCTTTAAATTCGTATCAAGTTTGAGCGGGCCTATCGAGATCCTTTCAAGCAAGACGACCTTTTTGCCCACAGCTTCAAACATCCTTTTGACCTGATGATACTTGCCTTCAAATATCTCGACCTCAACTGTTGAGATATCGCCCTGCTCGATTATTTTCAAGCCTGCAGGTAGTGTCCTGTAACCATCGTCAAGAATCACGCCTTTTTTAAATGAGTCTATATCCTCTTCAGTGACTGTACCGCGTACCCTTGCGACGTAAACTTTTGGGACATGCTTTTTAGGTGAAATCAACCTGTGGATAAGTTCCCCGTCATTGGTCAAAAGCAGCAGGCCCAGCGTATCCTTGTCAAGCCTTCCCACAGGAGAAGGCTTGAAGTTCAAATACTTCTCGGGCAAAAGCCCAACCACAGTCTTTTCGTACGGGCTTTCCGTGGCAGATATTACGCCTGCCGGCTTATTCATCATTATATAAATATATTTTCTATAGTCAAGCTTTTCTCCATTTACAGTTACAGACTGCACTTTAGTATTTATATGGTTCCCGGGATCACGAACAATATTTCCATCCACTTTCACGACTCCGTCTTTTATGAGTTTCTTTATCTCTTTCCTTGTTCCGTATCCCATTTCGCCGAGCATTTTATCCAGTCTTATAATATCGCTCATATGAATCAGTGCGGCAAATTGCCGCACTTCCTCCTTTTATCGTTTATCATATATATTATACCTTACTTTATGTCAACCCTAAAGGCATTTTTTTAGCCCTGCCAAACAGCAGGGCTAATCCGCAACCGGTTCACAAATATATTTTATGGAATGCTGTATTAAAGTATAA
>CALCDS010000013.1 GCA_937900065.1 uncultured Clostridiaceae bacterium
TTTGCTTGCCCTTTTTTTATATGCAAAAATAACATAAATAACCGATATTATTATAAAAACAAGCGCAATGAGCATTGCATATTGTTTGATATTGCTTTTGAAAATATCCTTAATCTTTTCCATTAATATACCTCCCTAGTGCTGTTCATAATGCATTTCATGATGCTCTCTTGTGAAGCTGTAGATTTATCAAGCTCACCAACAATTCTGCCCTCATTCATTACATATATCCTGTCGCACATTCCTAATATTTCAGGGAGTTCCGATGATATTAAGATTACTGATTTTCCCTCTTCTGCAAGCTTATTTATGATCATATATATCTCATATTTCGCACCTACATCAATTCCGCGAGTAGGTTCATCAAGTATAAGGACATCAGGTCCCGTAAATATCCACTTGCTAAGTACAACCTTTTGCTGGTTTCCACCGGATAGATTGCCAGCCTTTTGCAGTACGGTAGAGGACTTTATATCAAGTTTCTTTCGATATTCTTCTGCAACCTGAATTTCTCTGTTTTCATCTATGACCATCTTCCTGCTTATCTTCTCAAGTCCGGCTATTGCAATGTTTCTCATAATGCTATCAATAAGATTTAATCCTGCCGATTTACGATCTTCCGTAACATATGCCAATCCATTCTGAATAGCTTGCTTTGCATTATTAAGCACTATTTCTTTGCCATCTTTTATGATAGTACCTGTTATATCTCTGCCATAAAATTTGCCAAATACACTCATGGCAAACTCTGTCCTCCCTGCTCCCATGATACCTGAAAAACCAACTACCTCGCCTTTTCTTACATTTATGCTTACATTGTTTGCCTACGCTTATATCCTTTATGAGCATACTTGAATCCTCTGATAATCCCACCTTTTTTATATTCTCATTCGCATCATTGTGAGTTCTGTTCCAATCGATCACCTTAGATTTTGCTCTTTCGTTTCCAAGATACATATTCTCTGCTATGGAAAGCAGTGGAATAAGAGCAAATTCTTGATGAATAATAACTATACCTTTTCTTTCACTATCTCTGATGCTTTTAAACCTGCATTCCTTACCTTGAAAAATTATTTTTCCTTCATACGTACCATATGGATAAATCCCACTCAGTATATTCATAAGTGTAGATTTTCCTGCTCCATTTTCACCTACAAGATCGTGAATCTCACCTTCCTCAACTTTCACACTCACATTATCAAGCGCTTTAACTCCTGGAAATAACTTTGTTATATTTTGCATTTCCAAGATTGTACTGGCCATTCTTTCAGCTCCTTACCCCATATATTTGGGTGTCCAATTTATAAGCTTTCCTACATCTGCAAACCGGACACCATTTTATGGTGTCCGGTCCTTCAGTTTATATTTTAATTCTGCTGAAGATCAGCCTCTTTGTAATAACCGCTATCTATCAGAAGCTCTTTGTAATTATCTTTATCCGCATATACAGGATCACAGAGGAATGAAGGAACCACTTTTACTCCATTGTTATAAGTTTCTGTATTATTTACAGGAGCTTCCTTCCCTTGAAGGAGAGCATCGACCATTTCAACAACCTTGGCTGCAAGCGTCCTTGTATCCTTAAATACGGACATAGACTGTTCCCCATTTATCATAGCTATTACATTCGGTTTATCACAGTCCTGCCCTGTTATGGTTGGGAACGGCTTATCTGCCGAACCGTAACCGACATTCTTTAATGCTGCAATTATACCGATTGCCAGGCTGTCGTTAGGTGATACGATAGCATCGAGTTTTGTACCATCTGCGTAATATGCTGTAAGAAGGTTATCCATTCTTGCCTGTGCGTTCTCAGATTTCCAGCTTTGAATAGCAATTTTTATGAATTCAGTTTGCCCGCTCTTTACAATCAATTGGCCCTTATCAATGTAAGACTGAAGTACGCTCATTTCGCCGGCATTAAAGAACTTTGCGTTGTTATCGTCAGGTGTACCTTAACAAATATGTGATTATCAACTGACAGTTTATTATTGTGAGATTTTATATTTGAATATAAGTTTGTTTCTAAAAGATGTGTTTAGAAACAGCAAAATAGAAAATATCATTCTATTTTGCTGAATCCCAAATTTGTGATTATAACGCATCAGTGGAAAGCATCTGCCGACTCGTTATATCTATACTGCGTATTTGTGGAATTATATGATTATCAGATTTGTTAATACATCAATTGTAGATGTGTATTGCAATTAGGCTGCTAACTAATCAATGCTATTTAGTGCATCATATTGCTCCTTTAATTTTCCATAAAGAGCTTTATAAATAGAATAAAACTTTTCATATTTTTCAGTGTTCTCATGTATTGGTTTTTGCAATGTGTCCGTCTTTATCAATTCTGCACAGGCATCTTCTACAGATGAATAAAGCCCGGCTCCAACTCCGGCTAAGATAGCAACTCCCAAAGCAGGCCCTTCTTTAGACACAGTCGTCTTAACCTCACATGAGTAAATATCGGATAGCATCTGCCGCCAAAGCTCACTATTTGCACCTCCGCCACAGATCATCATTTCATCAGGCCTTGCTCCCATCTCCTCAAGTATTGAGTAGCAATCCTTCAGGGAATATGATACCCCTTCCATTATTGCACGTATCATATCGGATTTGGTGTGTATAGCAGAAAGCCCAAAAAACACTCCCCGGCAATTAGGGTCAAGGTGAGGTGTACGTTCTCCCATAAGATATGGAAGATAGATGAGCTTATTGCACCCAATGGGGACCCTTTCCGCATCTTTATCCATCAGGGTATAAGAACTAACACCTCTCTTTTTTGCCTTTGCCACATAATCCTGGCATAAATTATCTCTAAACCATTTTAATGAAAGTCCTGCTGCCTGTGTCACACCCATCACATGCCATGCACCAGGAACAGCACAGCAAAATGTATGTACCCTTCCTTTTGGATCTATTGCCAACCGGCTTGTATGAGTGAACAAAACGCCTGACGAGCCTATTGTTGTAAAAGCCTTCCCATCAGAAACAACACCTGTACCCACAGCTGCTGCAGCATTGTCGCCGGCTCCGCCTATGACAGGCGTATCCACAGAAAGGCCGGTGGAATCACTTGCAGCTTGGGTTATCCTTCCGGTAATCTCTACCGATTCATAAACTTTTCCCAGAAGCGCCTTATCTATTTCTAATGCATCCAGCACTTCGTTTGACCATCTCCTGTGAGGGACATCCAAAAGCTGCATTCCTGAAGCATCCGAAACTTCAGTGGCGTATTCCCCTGTGAGCATAAAACGTATATAATCTTTCGGCAGCAAAATATGTTTGCACGCAGCATAATTTTGCGGCTCATGTTTTTTTACCCACATTATTTTTGACGCGGTAAAACCTGTTAGGGCCGGATTTGCGGTAATTCCAATCAATTTCTCAGTTCCTAATATCTGCGTAATCTCTTTGCATTCTTCAGCAGTCCTGTTGTCGCACCATATGATGGACGGCCTTATCACTTTATTATCCTCGTCCAGCATTACCAGACCGTGCATCTGGCCTGAAAGCCCAATACCTTTTATATCTGCAGGTGCAATTTTACTTTTTGAAAGTACCGATTTACATGTTATACATACTGCATTCCACCAATCTTCAGCCCTTTGCTCAGCCCACCCGTTTTTAGGCTGGTACATAGGATATTCTGATGAAGCTGAAGCCATAACATTGCCTGACAGATCAAATAACACTGTTTTTGTACCAGATGTGCCGATATCGATTCCAAGAAGATATTCCATGATCATTCTCCTCATAGCAATAATTTATAGTGAAAACATTATATTGTTAACTATGCTCTCCAAGAGCTCCTGTCTTCCGCTGGTGTTTGTTTTAACTTCACCAATCTTGTTCAATGCATATTCTGCAAGGGACTCCATTGTAGCCCTGCCGCTCACAATCTCGGCGCCTATTCCGCTATTATAGCTTGCATACCTGTCTGCGACGAATTTATCTATACGCCCATCTTCAATCAACTTGTATGCGATCTTAAGTCCCAGGGCAAATGTGTCCATTCCGGCAATATATGAAAAAGCCGTATCTTTCAGTTCAAATGAACCGCGGCGCTGTTTAGCATCAAAATTAAGTCCCCCGTTTTTAAATCCGCCTGCCTTGATGACTTCATACATGCACATAGCAGCATCGTAAACATTTGTAGGAAATTGATCCGTATCCCAACCGAGGAGCATATCACCTTGATTTGCATCGATCGAGCCAAAAACACCATTGATCGAAGCATATCTCAATTCATGCTGAAAGGTGTGTCCGGCCAATGTCGCATGGTTAGCTTCAACATTGACCTTAAAATCTTTATCCAGTCCGTACTTGCGAAGGAATGCAAGAGCAGCGGCAACATCAAAATCATATTGATGCTTTGTAGGCTCCTTTGGCTTAGGCTCTATATAAAAATCTCCGTTGAAACCAATTTTACGGCCATATTCAACAGCCATGTGCATTAGGCGAGCCATATTATCAAGTTCCAAAGCCATATTTGTATTAAGAAGGGTTTCGTAGCCCTCTCGGCCTCCCCAAAATACATATCCCTTGCCTCCAAACTTGACTGTCGTATCTATAGCTTTTTTTATTTGCGCTGCTGCATAAGCGAACACATCTGCATTAGGAGAAGTTCCTGCGCCATGCATATATCTTGGATGGTTAAATAAGTTAGCTGTTCCCCATAGGCATTTTATACCCGTCCTTTTCATTTCTGTCAGTATGATGTCGCTCATTATATCGATATTTTTATATGTTTCCGCCAGAGTTTCCCCAGCAGGAGCTATGTCGGCGTCATGGAAGCAAAAATACCGGATATGAAGCTTTTCCATGAACTCAAAGCCTGCTTTGACCTTTGCTTTAGCAAGTTCCATAGGTTCACGGTCAGTTCCAAAAGACTTGTCCGCTGTTCCAACCCCAAACATATCAGCGCCTTCAGCACATAATGTATGCCAATAACTCATGGCAAACTTCAACTGCTCTTCCATAGTTTTGCCACCTATAATTTCATCAGGATTGTAATACTTAAAAGAAAAAGGATTCGTACTGTATTTTCCCTCATATTTTATTTTAGGTACATCTTTGAAATATTCTGGCATAATTAATATCTCCTTAATATTTTAATACTTTCATAAAGTACTTTATGAAAAGTTCTTACATTTCTGATATTAGCATTGCCTATTTTAAATGTCAATACTTTAGCAAATATTCTGAAATAATTATCAATAACTATCCTCATTTATACAACCATTCAATTTGATAAAAAATTACAGCTCCGATATTCAAAAAAATAACAGAAGCTGTAATTTAAAAAACAATGATTTAGTTTATATTTACAATTAAATATCAAGGAAATTATCTACAAGGAGAAGTGCCGCACCAACAGCACTTGCCATACCGCCATACTTGCTTATATGCAAATAATTAGTTTCATCACCAAATGAATTGCGGTCATATAGCCTTTTTGTAAGCTGATCAATATATTTTTCAATGTATTGGTCAATATCTCCCCCGATTATGATATCGGTGTCGAATATCATTCTTATATTATTTATACCCACAGCAAGGTAATCGAGATAAGTTTCCAACCTTTTTATGCACTGTTTATTGCCTTTGTCTATTGCTGAGAAGAAATCATCAACATCTGTAAATTCATTGTTTGTCAATACATTTGTAGAACAGTATGCCTCAAAGCAGCCGTTTTTGCCGCATGTACATTTCTTTCCATCCTTTACAATAGTCATATGCCCGAACTCGCCTGCGCGACAGTTAAAACCATTGTATACCTTATCATTAACCATTATGGCTCCGCCGACCCCTTTATTCAATGATAGAAATACGGCATCATTAAGATATTCCATGCTCCAAATTTCAGCAAATCCGGCAAGGTTGGCTTCATTATCTATCTCTACATGATACGGTATATATTGCGTCAACATCTTGATGGGAAGATTTTTAACTCCCAACGTTGGCATGAACTCCAATATGCCCTTTTGTTTCTGCACTATTCCTGGTACTGCTATACCCACCCCTAAAAGTTTATTCTTATCCACATAATTTTCACTAAGAAATTGTTCGATCAGCTTGCCTGTCCTTTTAAAATATTCTTCACTATTCGTAAAATGCTCACGCAAACGGCGATGATATAATACATTTCCAGCAAGGTCAATAAGAACAAGCCTGATATGGTTTTGAGTTATCTCTACGCCGACTGAAAGTTTCGCATCATATATAAGAGTGTTTATTACAGGCTTTCTACCTCCGGATGATGCGAGCGTACCACCTTCCTTTGCAAGACCATGCTCGAACAATTCCTTTAATATTTGCGAAACAGTAGGCAGACTCAATCCTAATGTTTGGGCAATATCCTGTTTTGTCATTCCATTTTTATGGTAAAGCAGATTAATTATTCTCTTTTTATTTGTATTCCTTACCTGAAGATTGTTCGTTCCTTTTTCTATCATATTTACCTCGTTTTTAAAAGTGTTTTCATAAAGTATTTTATATAATTATTATACCCACTTAAAACAACAAGTCAAATTCTATGTTATAAACATGATAAATAGTCGGGCATATAAAAAAGGATGCCGATTTTGGCATCCCGCAAGTGTAATCTCCTACTCTATTAAAATTATTTAAATTATTCTATCCTTCAATAGCCTTATCATTTATATTATCTGTTCTAACTTTATCCTTGTCATACTCATCCAGAGTATGTGGACTCCATTTTATATCCTTGCTGCTGTAGTTCACTTTGTTTATAGATGTATTCTTCCAGATTTCATCGATTTTAAGTTTGTTTTTATCGGTCGTATTTGCCACAGGAATCGTGACGGACTGCAGGAAAATATCCTTATCTATCTTCACGATATATTCATATTCATTTTTAAGTTCTTCAAGATTATACATCTTTGTTGGGTCCTGGCTGACAAAATTTTTTATCGCATTCAAATCATACTCTTTAGCAATCCTGTATATTTCTGCTCCGTCACACTTGCCTGATTCAATGCTTACCTTTGCAAGGGACATCTTTATCTCGTCATTGCTTATATACCTTTGCACCCTGTCGGACACTATTTTATTGATTTCATTTGCATTGAGTCCGGCGGACATATTTAAGAATGCCTTGCTTGTGGGTTCATATGCGTTTACGGCTTCATTGTTATTTATATTTCCAATATCCACTGAAACGGCATATTTATAATAGTAATCATCATAATAATAGTTGCCGTAATAATCATATGAACTGCTCGATATATCCCAGCTTTTTTCAAGCTTTGTAACAAAATCATATTTTAAAGTCTTCAATTCCTTTAAAGAATCAATATTCAAAAGTGACTCGGCTGCCACGATTTTGCCTAAATATTTGCTGATCAAGCTGCTGTCCAATGTAAATGAGCTTATCATGTTTTCATAGCTATCACGTTTAGCATCATTTAGAAATTTATCATCTTTCATTGTGGCCGATACAAGATATTTATACCCGTTTCCTATAGCATATAAATTATGAACGATATATGGATTTTGGGTTATGGTTTTATAACGAATAACCACATGGTGAACATCTATGCCGTTTTGCTTTGATGAATCATTTCTCAATATTTCATATACTTCATTATTGTAATTATCTTTAAGCAATTCAATTTCCTTTTGAGCCCATTTTGAGGCGCTCTCTCCGTCCTGAGCCGAACTTATAAGGCTTACCGTGATCCCTTCAGGTATTATGATATTATCCTCTTTAGCCTCTTTATTTTCTTCCCCTCTTAGCTCTTCATCGGTATATACAGGCTTAAAGTTTTGATGGCGTGCATTTGGTGATCCGTCAACTTTCCAGTAAGGACTCATCATGATTTTCCAACCATAGCTTGTGTTCTTATACTCCCTGCTTGTGCTCACCGAATCAGACAATTCTTTTATATATGGATTTTTGTCGTCAAACACAGGCCTGAATGATGATACCAGTTTATCAAACATGTCTTCATGAGCTCTATAAAATTCTCCGTTCATGCGCACGGTCAGATTATATATATAGTCATTTGCAATATATACTCTGTTTTCAATATAATCCCTGAATTCTTCAGCAGCTTTGTCTACCATATAATAATCATAATAATTTTCCGCTTTAATCACTCTTATGTATCTTTCACCATAGGAATCCTTGACTATATCCACATAAAATTCCTTGTCTCCCCATATCCAGTAATTATCCTGCCTTGAACTGTTCTGCATTTTGTAAAGCATATCTTCAAGGCTGAGTTTATCTTTGTTCTTGTTTACCTGAAGATCAATTGATGCCTGGTAGCTCGTAGTCGACATATTAAAATAGTTGGCCTGCTCGGACCTGTATATTATAGCATCGTCAGGCAGATGCATAGACCATTTATATACACGGCTTCCTACCTCGGTTTTCATCCTGTCTTCTTTATTTGAAAAGACCTCATATAAATCTATCTTGCCATTATCATCAAGGGCATATGCTTTAGCCGGCACTAAAGCTGAAAGCAAACAGATACAGATAACAACCGAAAAGAATTTCTTCATATAATTCATCTCCTTCAATTATTATTCAGTCTTTCACTTCAGGCTGTTCTTTCAGAGTAACCGTTATATCAAAAACTCTGTCCTTGCGTGTGAATGTCAATTTTACATCGTCTCCAGGCAAATACTCTTTTAATATGTCATTATACTGTGCAATTGAAGTCGTGGGCTTGCCATTTATGGCTTCCAATATGTCCCCTTCCTTAACCTGCTTGGGCGTAACCACCGCACCATTTTGAACAGTTACGACCCTTAATCCCTGGTTTGTAGGAATTCCAAGGAGTGCAGCCCAATTTTCTTCGAATTCTATTCCTGTAAAGCATCTTCTTATTTTACCGAACCTTTTATAATGGTCAAGAAAGTAATTGATATTTGCCGCAGGTATCGAAAAATTTACTCCCTGGTAATACATATATCCAAGCGTATTTATTCCTACCAATTCCCCGTTCATATTGAGTAAAGGGCCTCCGCTGTTTCCAGGATTGATTGAAGCATCAGTCTGCAAGTAGGTGTATATTCCGTCAACCGGCCTGTTTAGACCACTTATTATTCCTTTGCTTGCACTGTTTCTGTAGCTGAAAAATAACGGCGTGCCTATCGCAACAACATCATCGCCTACTTTTGTATCGCCTTCATCCGCAATGGTGATTGGCTTTAGGTCGCTCCGATTGATTTTCAAAAGTGCAAGGTCAATATCTTTATCAGCATACAGCAGCTCACCCTCGTATACATTTCCATCGTATGTAACCACATAGATATCATCTAGTCCGTCTATAACATGGTTATTGGTCAATATCCTCCCTTCATCCGATATTACAACGCCCGAACCGTGCTGAAGGTTATTCGGATATTTGGAATATATGGTTTCATCCTGCCTATAGTTTGTATTATTGCCTATTATGGCAACAACCGATTGGTTTACCTGGTCTATTATTTCCGATACTTCCTTTTTTGCCTCCGAAGCTTTCTTTTCATCTACCTGAATCTGCTCTACAGCTTCCTTCACAAATTCCTCCTTATTATCCGCATTTCCGTCGGAGGCATATGCCGTGACAACCATAGAAAGCGCCATGGCAATGGACAGGAAACAAGCTACTATTTTTTTCATACATACCTCTCCTTCATTTATATTAATAATAGGCTCGTAGCCGATAAACAAACCCATATAATGATGCGTAACCTAGGCTGCATATCTTTATATCAATATATTATATAGAATATAACGGTATTTATGTTTAATAGTGGGAATATAAAAACACATTAGAATTAGATAGGATAAAATCGAGTTAAAAGAAATTGCTGTATAAGCTAAAAATACTAAATCGTCTTATGATATACAATGTCAGTGTACAATATGCCTTTATATTTCTCATATCTGACGCCGGCAAGGCTGTATTTCTGTTTTATCCTGAAATTTAGAGATGCAAAATTAGGTACCGGGCTTATCAGGGTTTCTGCAAACATATCGCATATATCTTCGGATTTTATATCATGTATCAAAGAATCATATAGCAAACTTCCCAGGCCTCTAGCAGTTAGATCTTTATGTATTGCGGTCTTATCCACAAGCATAAACCTGTCCGTATTTTTCATATCAAATTCAGGACTCCATATTATATCGTCTATCCATGTTGGATTATAGTGAAGCCATTCGTCTTTACAATATGCAATCAAAAAACCGAGTATGAGACCATCTTCAACTACATAGAAATGATCGAGCTCATTTATTAACTTAGTAAATTTTTCAATATAATAATCGGTTTCTCCGGCATAATCATCCATCAAAAAACCTGATTCATGACTCTTTTGAGAGTTTCCAACGCTTAGAGCCACATCCATTATGCCGTTTATATCGTCTGGTGACGCTTTTCTCACCACCGGCGTTAAAATTTTACCATTATTGACTACTTCTTTCATTCAATCAGTCCTTTCAAACATTTTTTGACGCTATTTATATAGACGAGTTTTGTTGACCAAAAGTTTACATTTACACTTATATTTATTATAAACTTGCTATGCTTATAGTTCAATGCATTCTATCTGCTTAAGCCATATAGCAGGTGATGCATCGCTAGGCATCCTCCAGTCACCTCTAGGGGACAAACTTACCGTCCCTACCTTAGGACCATCGGGCAAACATGAGCGTTTAAACTGCATTGAAAAGAATCGCTTATAAAAATACTTCATCCATTTTAATATCTCCTCTTTTGTATACTTGCCCTTGAATGCATTGAAGGCAAGGTATGCCACTTTGTCAGGAGGTGCATCATACCTCATCATATGATATAAGAAAAAGTCATGAAGTTCATAAGGTCCTATTATATCTTCAGTCTTCTGGGATATCCTCCCCTTGCTGTCTGCAGGCAAAAGTTCCGGACTTACAGGCGTGTCAAGTATGTCAAACAGTATTGAAGAAGCCTCTTTGCTTATTTGGTTTTCAGCAACCCATTTAACAAGGTAACGGACCAGGGTTTTAGGCACGCTGCAGTTTACCGCATACATGGACATATGGTCGCCATTGTATGTACTCCACCCCAGTGCAAGTTCAGACAGGTCACCTGTGCCAACCACTATGCCGCCTTCCTTGTTAGCGATATCCATCAAAATCTGTGTCCTCTCCCTGGCCTGAGCATTCTCATAAGTAACATCCAAATCATCCGGGTCATGGCCTATATCCTTAAGATGAAGCAGTGAAGCTTTTACGATGCTTATTTCCTTAAAATCCGTATTCAATGCCTTGCATAGGTTTACGGTATTATTGTATGTCCTGCTTGATGTCCCAAATCCAGGCATAGTTATGGCATGGATATTGCTCATAGGAAACTTCAACAATTCAAATGTTTTGACTGTAACAAGAAGCGCCAAGGTTGAATCAAGACCGCCTGAAACTCCGATTACAACATCCCTGCTCCCGATATGCTCAAGCCTTTTTGCCAAGCCCGCCACTTGTATGTTAAATATCTCGCTGCACCTTTTATCGATCGATTCCGAACTTGAAGGCACAAATGGATAGGGATTTATTTTTCTTAGAATACAATCCATCCTTTCCGCATCACGTTTAAACAAGACCCTCCTGTAGTATACTTGGGCTTTGTCCATAGAATCTCTGAACGTAAGATTTTTTCTTCTCATTGAAGAGAGCTTTTGCAAATCAATATCAGTTACAGCGAGCACAGAATCCCTCTCAAATCTTTTAGACTCAGTCAATATCAGACCATTCTCGGCAATTATAAGATGACCGCCGAAAACAAGGTCGGTCGTCGATTCAAAGACTCCTGATGATGAAAAAACATATCCCGATATAAGCCTTGCGCTCTGCTGTGCTACAAGTTCAGTCCTATAAGCCGATTTATTCACCAGCTCATTGCTGGCCGAGAGGTTTACAATAACAGTCGCCCCTGACAGAGCTCCATATGATGAAGGCGGAATAGGCGACCACAGATCCTCACAAATTTCAGCACCCACGCAAAATTCAGGCATATCATCGTCCTGGAACAGTATGTCTGCTCCAAAAGGTATGTCATCACAGCCGCAGTATGATATCTGCTTCTGGGAATAATCTCTGCAGGAAGAGAACCAACGCTTTTCATAGAATTCATCGTAATTCGGTATATATGTTTTAGGAATAATCCCAAGTATCCTTCCTTTTTGTATGACAACGGCGCAATTGAAAAGGTACTGTCCAACAGGCACGGGAGCTCCCACAAATATCAAAATATCATAGTCTTTGCTGTATCTGCATATCTCTCCCACTCCCTCCTCTGCAGACTTGAGCAATATATCCTGTCCAAAAAGATCGCCGCATGTATACGCAGTCACCGAAAGCTCAGGAAAAACCAACACTGAAACCTTCTTGTCGCCTGCCTCTTTTATCACTGATTTTATTTCTTCAACATTATATGATGTATCTGCCACCTTTAATTTTGGAGAAGATGCAGCTACTCTTATAAATCCATAATTTTTCATATTTTTGTACCTCCAGTCATGGAAAAATCATAAAACTCAAATCCTTGCGATTTAAAATGCTATCTATAATAAAGCTTGCTTTAAATCAAGCAATGCAGACTGCTGCTGATTGCTTATTTATATTTTATGCCATAAATTAAAATAAATAAAGGAATATGATTTTCAATCACTTCACTCCTGAGGCATATAATAAACCGTGCAGACATCTTCTTCATAATCATCCTCAATTTCTTCCAGTATCTCAAAAACCCTATTTTTTGAAAAATAACGTCCAAGCTCAAAGCTGCAGTCCTTATCACTATCTACAAACGCAATGATGCCATGAGCCGGCCCATGCTCATCAATGCCTTCATAAATTCTTACATATTTAAGTACAATGACCCTATCCAAATTCAACAATAGCTCTTCATCCTGGCTTCTGATCAACACTAAACTCACCTCCATAAATCTGCAATACATTATATGCATATGGTTTGCAGAATCATAATTTTAAACTTGCTTTTCGAATATGTACTAGGATTGCGCCATAAATTGGGAACAGTCAGAAAATTTAAGATATAGTAGGTAATATTGCTGATTTTTGCTCAAAAATCAATATTATACTTTAACAGCACCAAAATTTAAAATAGTTGAAGGAGTTCACAAAAAAAGATAGAAATATATTGCTGTATGAATTTATAATGACATCTGCATTGTGCATAATTTATTATGGTAGGAGCAAGTCATATGGGAGCAAAAATACTGATTGTGGATGATACCAGATTTAATATAAGATTACTTACCGATATATTGGAAGCTCACGATTATACAGTTTACTCAGTCAGCAAGGGAATACTTGTACAAGATACCGCAATGAAAGTCAAGCCTGACATAATACTGCTCGACATAATGATGCCAGGCATTGATGGGTTTGAAGTATGCAGGCGCTTAAAGGACGATACTGAACTATCCGACATACCAATCATAATGGTTACATCCAAAACAAAAGGCTCCGACATAAAAAAAGCTCTTGAACTTGGAGCCTTTGATTATATAAAAAAACCTATAGACGAATGGGAAGTAATTGCAAGGGTGCAATCGGCTCTTAAACTCAAACATTATCAGGATACCTTAAAGGAAATGGCTATAAAAGACAGGTTAACAGGACTTTACAATCACGGTCTCTTGATCGACCTCTTGATAAAAGAACTTGCAAAGCAGCAAAGAAAGGGTTACAGCATGTGCTTTGCCATGATAGACATAGATTTTTTCAAAAATGTAAATGACACATTCGGTCATATGGCCGGTGATGATGTGCTGATCGAGTTCTCCAATATTCTATCATCCTCCATACGCAAGGGAGATATCGTGGGAAGGTATGGAGGAGAAGAGTTTGGAGTGATAATGCCTGAGGTTGATTGCACTGACGGGTTAAGGCTTTTTGAAAGAATACGCAAGAATGTCGAGACTCATAGATTTCGAGTTGAGGAAAAAACTGTAAATATAACTATAAGCATAGGGTTATGTTTTAAAAACTCAACAGATAAAATAACAAGTTCGGAAGTTATAAAAAAAGCTGATGAAGCATTATATGCGGCCAAGCGAAACGGCCGCAACTGCATAGAATTTTGCAGTGCAGTTTAAACTATTTATTTTATATCTAAAAGTCTGAATCTATTTATAGCCCCTGCTATTTCATATTTTCTTGGCTTTGCAATATTTCCCCCTCTGAAATTTCGTATGATAGAATCAAGCCCCTCTTTGGATATCAAATCCATCACCCTGTTTATTATATTTTTAAGGCTGGCCACTCCGTCAACTTCGTTTTTTATCATATATTCCATAATAGCGGCTATGCCTGCAGTCTGGCCTGGATCAACAAGCTGCTCTAAACTTTTCAAATCGATTTCAGAATGATCATATGATATTGAATGGATGCCATGTTCTCTTATTTTAATCCCTCTCTTTGACATTGGGAAGCTTGATTTTTGCACCACTCTATCTTTTATTGATCCAAATGTTTTGTTATCATTTTGAAACCGCAAGCGATCTGATCCTGCAATTTCAAACGCACGGGATGTCACATCCTTTGCCTTATACTCCTCCATCATTATGACCCTGTCGGCAACCGAAAAATAATCTCCCGAGCTTCCAGCCACAAGGATCGTTGACACTTCACTTTGCTTGTAAAGTTCCCTTACTCTGTCAATAAACGGAGTGATAGGTTCCTTTTCTCTTTCAACAAGCCTTTGCATCTTTTCATCCCGCAGCATAAAATTCGTTGCACATGTGTCTTCATCTATCAATAAAAGTTTAGTCCCTATCTCAAGAGCCTCCATTATATTAGCAGCCTGTGAGGTGCTTCCGCTCGCATTGTCAGTGGAGAATCTGGTTGTGTCCTGTTTGTTTGGAAGATTGTTTATAAAATTCGATATGTTTACCTTTTCAACTCTGCGTCCATCCTCAGATCTTATCTTTACAGCATCATCTACAGTGACCACAAACTCACGTCCATCGCCTTCAATATGGTTATACACCCCGACTTCAAGAGCTCTTAAGAATGTTGACTTGCCATGGTATCCGCCTCCCACAATCAGGGTTATGCCTTTGGGTATGCCCATGCCCCTTATGTTGCCATGATATGGGAGTTTAAATTCAACCTCCATAGTTTCAGGACTCATAAAAGGTACGGCATCCATCATGGGTTTTGAAGAGATACCGCTTTCCCGAGGCAAAATCGAACCGTTTGCTACAAATGCCACAAGTCCTTCTTTGGCAATACCATCTCTTAAAAACTTTTGATCCACAGATAGTTTGACCTGCTTTTCCATCAAACTGTGATCAATGTTTTTAAAAAATAATGTCTCTGAAACTATTTTAGGAAGGGTTTCGAAAAAAATTGTCTTTGCACAGCGTCCCATAATTGTTCTGCCTGATGCCGGCAGCCCTACTTCAAACCTTGCTTCAACCTTTTTCTTATCTATCACAATGGATGTCCTATCAAGTATTTCCTGTCCGCAAGAATCGATCAGTATAAGACCGCTTTTCCCAGTACCATATATCTTTGAATGATATTTCTTTATATTTCTTCCAAAGAGCCTCGTCAAAAAATCAACTACAGCCACACGCTTGCACTCAGAATCATAGAGTTCAAAAGGGAATCCGGCATCGGATTGATTGACCGTAATCCTCACTTTAGAAGGCGGAGCGAACGGGTCACCTTGAACATGATCGACCGATAATACATAGTTTTGAAACTCATATTCTCCCTTTATATCTTCATAAGCCTTATAGCCTCTTCCATCGATTTTATTGAGCTTATCTTCAAGCTCAACACAACTTTTCAAAATGCATTCCTCCTCTATTTATGGTCATCTTATAATCAGTCCACTGTAAAATTAAATTTATCCTTGATATAAAATAGGTTATTTTCTATGGCCGTCTACATTGGCTATTTTTTAGATAGATGATCTATATAACAACCATAATAATATACTTATCATAGTGTTAAATGCAACCTATGCATAAAATCATAGCCCCAACACACATCCATTATACATGCATTGACCGCAATGAACCGATTAAAGGCAAAAACAGCATATCTTTTAGGTCCTATCACACATTTGCAGCTTGTGAATATCATGATAATGAAGTCTGTATATTGAGGTGAAGTGCTTGACTAAATTGCCAATACCTGTACCAATGAGCGGCTTAAAGTTTGCCAGAGCCTATGTAGTCGATCAGCCGTATTCATGCGTCGCAAGTCCTGCTGAAGGGTTCAAAGTCGGGACCATATTTCCATTTCTTCTTGAAACCTATGCTCCAAGTTTAAAAAAAGCATTGAAGGGGGAAGAACCATGGGCAACCTAAAATGCGATGAACTTCTGCGCAAAATTCAAGAGCTTGAATTCACGGCTGTAGACTTAAACCTTTTTTTAGACAATCACCCGACAAGTCAGCCTGCATTGTCTGATTACAACACTATAACAGAAGAATTGAGACGCTTAAAAAAAATTTATGAAACAAATTTCGGGCCGCTGACTAATTTTGGATTTGCCCCGAGCCAATATCCATGGAGATGGGTAAACGAGCCATGGCCATGGGAAATGAAGGGCTGAGGAGGTAGAAAATATGTGGGTTTATGAAAAAAAGTTAGAATATCCTGTGAATATCAAAAGCAAGGACATCCGTATGGCTAAAAACATAATAACACAGTATGGCGGACCCGATGGCGAGCTAAGCGCCTCATTAAGATACCTTACTCAGCGTTACAAAATGCCTACAGGCAAGACAAAAGGTCTTTTGAACGACATAGGCACTGAGGAACTTGCGCATGTCGAAATCGTATGCAGCATTGTATACCAACTTG
>CALCDS010000014.1 GCA_937900065.1 uncultured Clostridiaceae bacterium
ATATATGGATTTTCAAAATCAATATTTTTTAAGTCAAGCCTCATGCAATTGATGAATTTCCAGCACACCTGCGCAGGAAGAGACTTGTGTGTAATTTACGGCCAGACCATGCTTTTTTATAGCTTGAGCCATTTCATCTGCAATGATATATATTTCATCTTCATCCCATTTGCTTTTGCTCTCTTTTTTGCATTTTAAAAGTCCTTCTTCTGTTTCAAATGCCACATCTCCTATGATTATCTTACCTGTTTTATCAAGCAGAGCTTTTGATTCATCGATAAGGCTTATTTTTTTGCTATTGCTTAAATGATGAAATGCATAAGAAGATATTATATAATTGAATTTTTCAGGTCCAAATTCAGGAGGAAGCCCTAAATTAAAGTCCCATTGTATAAACTTTCCTTCAGGCATTTTATTTTGAGCAATCTGAAGCATTTTTTTTGAGAAATCAATTCCGCAGATTTGTGCTCCATCTTCATACAATCGGTTTGTCAGTATCCCTGTGCCGACTCCTATATCTAGTATTTGGTTTTTAGGCCTTTGTTCAATTAAACCGTACATGAGATCCAATACATCATAATATCCTTTAAATGGATACCCATTTGAATCCTTTTGTACAGTCTTTTCATATTCTTTTGCCCAAACATCGAATCCGTTATTATCCAGCAATATGACTGCCTCCTTTTGATGCTCTTATCGTATTTTTGCAGAAGTTATCAGTACAATTTTAATCCGGCTGTTATCATAATGCAATATAAAAAAAGACGGTTGACTGCTGCATAAAATAGTATGGTTGGAAATAGGAGTGTTATATTCTAAATATAATCACACAATGAATATATAATTGACTTTTCATAAAAAATAATATATTGTATGCTATGTGGATTTTAATCGAATGCGAATGATTACAACTAATATATCCATATCCGGTTTGATGAACTGAAGATGGATTTGGAATATAGTTGTTTAGAGGAAGAATGGATGATGATTGATAATATGCGGCGCACAATGGATGTGTTGGACATCATAGGCCCGGTCATGATCGGCCCGTCAAGTTCCCATACGGCAGGAGCTGTGCGCATTGGAAAAGTTGCAGCTTCCCTGCTTGGGACAAAGCCTGTAAAGGCTGAAATAATGCTTCATGGTTCATTTGCAGAGACATATAAGGGACATGGAACTGATAAGGCACTGCTTGCAGGGATAATGGGGATGGAACCGGATGATGAGCGTATCAGAAACAGCCTTGAGATAGCCAAGAAAATAGGACTTGAGTACAAGTTTGAGAAAACA
This sequence comes from uncultured Clostridiaceae bacterium, assembly GCA_937900065.1. Taxonomy (GTDB): domain Bacteria; phylum Bacillota; class Clostridia; order Clostridiales; family Oxobacteraceae; genus CALCDS01. Next base: position 1,291 of record CALCDS010000014.1, read on the forward strand.
TATATTGAGAATGCCCATCCCAATACAGCACGCATAATCCTCTGGGACAAGGATGGACATAAATGCAGCATTGAAGCTGCATCAGTGGGCGGCGGGAGCATACTGGTAAAAAAGGTAAATGGAATGGATGTTGAATTTTCCGGACGATACGAGACTTTGATTGTACTTCATGAAGATGTGGCGGGAATGATTGCCGAGGTTACATATTTTATGGCGCAGAGAGGCATAAACATCGGTTCTTTCCGCTGCGTGAGGGAAGAAAAGGGCGGAACTGCGGTAATGATAATCGAGTGTGACAGCGTGGTCCCGAAAAGCGTTGTGGATGAGATAAAAAAGCAGCCGCATGTATTGAGCTGTGTAAGGATAGAAAAATTAAAGTAAGGGAAAATAATATGTATCATTATGATTCAATTGATTTTTTAGTTAATGAAGCGGAAAAAAATAATAAAAAACTCTCGGAATTGATTTTAAAAGAGCAGGCAGAGAGGATGGAAATAACGCAGGACGACCTCTATAACAAAATGGAAAAGCGTTTTGAAGTTATGGAGGAGGCTGTGGAAAAGGGCAGCATGCCTGGATTGCGCTCTGCCAGCGGTTTAAGTGGCGGAAATGCTTATAAGATGAAGCGCCAGGTCAGCGAGGGGAAAAATCTATGCGGGCCGCTGTTCGGCCATGCCATGACCAAAGCTCTGGCCGTATCGGAGTTGAACTCCTGCATGGGAAGGATTGTGGCCGCGCCGACAGCCGGTTCTTGCGGCATTATTCCGGCTGCCGTACTGACGATTATGGAGGATAAGAATATTGACCGGAAAGTTGCCGTGATGTCGCTGTTTACAGCATCAGGAATCGGTATGGTGGTTGCCAATAAAGCAAGCATATCAGGAGCCGAAGGAGGCTGCCAGGCGGAGTGCGGCACTGCATCTGCAATGGCAGCAGCTGCTATTACAGAGATGGCCGGCGGAACGCCAAGTATGGTATCCAGTGCTGCCGCTATTGCCTTAAAGAATATACTTGGGCTTGTATGCGACCCTGTTGCAGGATTGGTGGAAGTGCCTTGTGTCAAAAGAAATGCAATGGGTACGGCCAATGCATTGGCAGCTGCAGAACTGGCACTTGCAGGAATAGAAAGCCGCATCCCTGTTGATGAAGTAATTGAAGCGATGAAGAAGATAGGGGATATGATGCCCGCATGCCTTAAAGAAACTGCACAAGGCGGCCTGGCGGATACGAAGACCGGACGCCTCTATAAAAAGGCAGGTTTGGGTTTATAGTATTGATATTAAGCAGTGTGGATGTTTTTTAATTATATGTTAAAATGGCTTGTCTAAAGCGGCCGACATATTTTTGCCATCTTGATTTGCTGATTAAAAGTGGCTATAATAAAAAATAAATGAATATTTGGTTTC
>CALCDS010000015.1 GCA_937900065.1 uncultured Clostridiaceae bacterium
GAAAGAATGATAAGCGTCTGTGTATTACCATATTGCTGAATTTTTCCAACCAGTATTTCTAAGTCGGACATTTCTTTAAGTATTACTTTGATTACCATTGAAAATACGCCGGTTACATGATAACATTCTACTATAGAATTATTATCATTTACAAAATCAAGGAAATCTTTTCTCTTATTGGATTTTAGCGTAATACTGATAATGGCTTTTATATTCATGCCAAGCTTTTTAGAGTCAATAATTGCCTGATATCCTGTGATAACGCCTGTATCTTCAAGTTTTTTGATACGCTCTGCAACAGCAGGAGGGGTTAATGAAACTATTTGTGCTAATTTTTTTATTGAAGTTCTTCCATTATTTTGGAGCTGCTTAATAATCTGATAATCAATCGTATCCATTTTGATGCCTCCATATATACGCATGAAACTCGAAGAAAAAATAATAAATAAAATTAGAAGATTCAATTTATATGATAAAGCGTATAATATTTTTTTTTAAAAGTCAAACGCATCTTTATTAAAGATTTGGATATTAAACTGCTTGATATTTGCTGAAATAGATAGGAATATACATATTGGATAAATGAGTGGGGGAGATAAAAAAATATGTTAACGGTTAAAGAAGCCTTAAAAATAGGAGGGCTTAGAAACGCAAAAGTCATAGCAGGCATGGGCGGACTTAACAGAATTATAAAATATGTAACTGTAATGGAAGTGCCTGACATCGGTCAGTGGCTTAAGGGTGATGATTTTATAATAACGAGCTTTTATGCTATAAAAGATAACACCGAAGCACAGTGTAAACTTATAACGGAGCTGAAAAGGCTAAATTCAGCAGCTATAGCTGTTAAAACAGAAAGGTTCATTGAAAAAATATCTGCTGAAGTCATAGAAGTAGCAAATCGAGAGAATTTCCCCGTAATAGAGATACCTAAAGATGTTACATATATTGATATCATAACTCCTCTTATGCAGCGCTTATTTCAGATAAAAGATCACTCACGCATGGTGGAAGAATATATCAATGATATAATATTTCATGCATATAGAACAAAGGACTCGATAATAGAAAGAGGCAAAACACTGGGATATGATATAGAAAAAGGTTATTTCATTATTATGTCAATTCATATAGATAATTTTGAGAGCATTGCAAAAAAGTACAAATATAATGAATTCAAATTAAATTTAATTAAGGAAGAATTGTATAAACTAATCTATAAAATAGCTGAAGAGTTCAAGGAAAGAGCCGGAATGATTGACTATCTAATGGTAAGAAGCAGTAGCAGTATTGAACTGCTTTTGCAGGGAATCAATGAACAAATAATTCAAAAATATGGAGATGAAATTTTAAGATCTATAATATATCGTTCTTCACTTTGTTTCAAAGACATCAATATTATCATAGGCATCGGCAATATAGGAGAAGGTCCGGAAGGCATTGAAAAGGGATATGAAGAGGCAAATTCTGCAATAAGGTTTGGAAAAATTGTAAAGAAAGATAGAAAATATTATAAATATGATGACATGGCTATTTTCAATATTATATTTGATAAATGCAGCGATAACATTAAATACCTGGTTGATTCAACTCTCGGAAAGATCAAAAATGATGATAAAATGGTGTCTACATTGATTGCTTATTTCAATAATAATGAAGATATAAATTTGGCAAGTCAAGAATTATGCATACATAAAAATACATTAAAATATAGATTAAACAATATAAAATCCATGACAAACCTTGATATAAAAAATATAGATGATAAATTTAAATTATACCTTGGCACCATAGCCTATAATATAATGTCAGAAGAGACAAATAAATGATCAAATATTTATATTTATAGCCAAAGGGATATCAGTCTATTTTACAGAATGTATAAAATTATTAGAATATATGTTCTGCAAAATAGACTGATTTTTTTCTTGGGAGATGGTTTTATGGATAGCTTATCTGATGTGTCTTTTTTAAATAGTTTATTTGAACGATTTTATCCAATAGGCAGCTGTGAAAATGGCGGAGTAACAAGGCTTGGATATGGTCCTGAAGAAAACAAAATGCACAATATGTTAAAAGATATTTCAAAAGGATTAGGCTTTAAAGTAGAAACAGATAGTGCAGGAAATAGTTTTGTGGGCATAGGAGATGCAAAATATGAAAAATATCATATTATAGGTTCACATCTGGACTCTGTGCCAAGTGGCGGAAGATATGACGGTGTATGTGGAGTTTTATCTGGACTTCTCGTACTGAATTGGATAAAAAAATACAACTTAAAAATACCTGTGAAAGTTGTAGCATTTAGATGCGAAGAGTCAAGTGCATTTGGCAGAGCAACAATAGGAAGCAGCTTATCAACCGGATCAATTAAAGATAGTGAACTTGCAAAACTGAAGAATGTTAATGGAGAAAGTCTTTTAGATGTGTTTGAGAAATATGGTTATTCTCCGGAACCGTATATAATGCAAAATGTAATTGATTATATAGAATTACATATAGAACAGGGAAGAGTACTTTGGGAAAAAGGCATGGATATAGGAATAGTTACATCCATAGCAGCACCTAGGCGATATAGGTTAAATATTTTAGGCAGGCAGGACCATTCCGGTGCAACTCCAATGTATATGAGAAAGGATGCGCTCTGCGCTGCAGCTGAAGTCATATCTTTAGTTGAAGAATTGGGTAAAAAAGAGTCTGTGCACTCTACAGTTGCTACGGTTGGAATAATAAAGGAAAAACCTAATGTAATGAACGTCGTTCCCGGATTTGTAGAACTTGGAATAGACATCAGGGGCATAGATAAAGATAGCATAAACCGTGTACTAGATGGGCTCAAAAAAGATACTGACAACATCATGAAAAGAAGGGGGATCGATTATGAATTTCAAAAAATATCATCATCTGATCCTGTTACTTTAGACCGCAGCGTTATAGAGAGCTTAAAAAGGGCAGCGAAAAAGTTGAATATAGATTTTGTTGAAATGCCAAGCGGAGCTGGGCATGATGCTATGGAAATGGCTAATATTACAAAAGCCGGAATGATATTTATACCATGCAAAGAAGGAATAAGCCATAATATACATGAAAAAGCAGATCTGGATAAAGTCATAGAAGGTTCAAAGATTATACTAGAATATTTAAAGGAGGAATCTTTATGATTCTTATTAAAGGCGGAAGGGCCATAGATCCTATGTCCAATACTGATAAGGTTATGGATGTTTTAATAGATGGTGAAAAAATTACAAGAATATGCAAAGAAATTAAAGTAATCCCGGATGGCACCAATGTAATCGATGCTTCAAATTGTATAGTAGCACCGGGTCTTATCGATGTTCACAGCCATTTTAGGGATCCCGGTTTTACATATAAGGAAGATATACTGACAGGAGCTAACTGTGCTGCCAGAGGCGGTTATACAACAGTGGTATGCATGGCAAATACAAAACCTGCTGTAGATAATATTGAGACACTGAAATACATACTGGATAAAGCCAAAGGCGCAAAAATTGAAGTGCTGCAGACAGGTTCGATAACAAAGGGCTTAAACGGCCGTGAACTCACAGATATGGAAGAGCTTAAAAAGAATGGTGCAGTAGGATTTTCAGATGATGGAAAACCAATAATGGATTCCAGTATTGCTATTCGGGCTATGAATATGGCAAGAAAACTTAATGTGCCTTTGAGTTTCCATGAAGAAGATCCTTCTCTCATTGCGGAAAATGGTATAAACAAAGGTGTGGTGGCTAAGAAGTTAAATCTCACAGGATCTCCGCATGAGGCAGAAAATGTGCTTGTGGCAAGGGATGCGATACTCGCTATTTCTACAGGGGCAAAGGTAAACATACAACATATAAGTTCCGCACTTTCTGTTGAAATAGTAAGATGGGCTAAAAAAATGGGTGCTGATATAACAGCGGAGGTCACTCCCCATCACTTCAGTTTGAATGAAAATGCAGTATTAAAATATGGTGCAAATGCAAAGATGAATCCGCCACTTAGAACTGAAAAAGACAGGCTCAGTATATTAGAAGGGCTTAAAGATGGAACTTTGAACATAATTGCAACTGACCATGCTCCTCATGCAAAAGAAGAAAAAGAAAAGGAGATGAGAACGGCGCCGAGTGGAATAATAGGCCTTGAAACAGCATTATCTTTAGGCATTACAAATCTTGTATTGCCAGGCATACTCACGATTATGCAACTTATCGAAAAGATGACTGTAAATCCTGCAAAACTTTATGGCCTGAATAAGGGTTATATAAAGGAAGGAAGCCAGGCAGACATTGTAATCTTTGATGCTGGGGAGGAATGGATTGTAGATAAGTTTGTGTCTAAATCTTCTAATTCTCCATTTAAGGGAATGAAACTCCACGGTAAAGTAAAGAAGACAATATATAAAGGAGATATAGTATATGAAGGTTAGCACACATAGCATACTCTACAATAATGAAATAAAAAAAGGATATTTTTTAATGGGCTTTGAATGCAATACTTTAAAAAAAGCAGAGCCAGGGCAGTTTATAACAATTTCGGTGGATGGTATTGAAGCCAACATGCCTCTTAGAAGGCCGTTTACAATATATAAAATCAACAATAGCACTGTGGAGATATTGTATAAAGTAGTGGGCAAGGGTACAAAACTTTTTTCAACTTTAAAACCAGGTGATACTATAAACATACTTGGACCATTGGGCAATAGCTTTAGGATGTTTGAAAACTCTAAAATAATCTTGCTGGGAAGAGGAGTTGGACTTGCATCTCTGGCATGTTTGGGAGATAGTTTGAAAAAGCTTGGCTGTGATATTACCGTGATTGCAAGTTTTAAAGATGAAAGCAGCAATATTATTGATGATTATATAAAATCTTTTTCAAACGATATCATTGTGGTAGAGGATGAAGACGGCACCAGCAGTTGCGACAATGTGAGAAAGATAATTGAGGGAATAAATCCGGATGTAATATACAGTTGCGGTTCAAAAAGACTATTGCGAATGCTGCAAAAGATGAAATATAAATCATATGTGACCCTGGAAGAAAGGATGGGGTGCGGCCTTGGCGCTTGCCTCACCTGTGCAATAAAAACTCCGTCAGGATATAAAAGAGTTTGTAAAGATGGGCCATGCTTTGATGTAATGGAGGTGATCATATGAATCTATCTGTAAATATAGGGTCGCTGAAATTACGCAATCCGGTCATGAATGCTTCAGGGACTTTCGGACTCTATGATTATAAGGATGTTATAGATTTTAGTAAACTGGGGGCTGTCGTCAGCAAAAGTGTAACATTGGATCCCAGACAAGGGAATCCACCTCCGAGGATTGCTGAAGTTCAATCCGGCATACTAAATGCAGTAGGCATACAGAATGATGGAGCATTAGATTTTGTCAAGAATAAACTGCCTAAAATGAAAGATATAGATGTAAATCTTATTGTAAGCGTCTCAAACCTTAAGGTGGCAGATTACAAAAAATCTACAGAGATTCTGGAAAGTGCAAACGGTATAGCAGCATATGAAGTTAATGTTTCATGCCCTAACTTGGAAACAGGAGGAACGGCATTTGGCATGTCATGTCAAGAAACATATAACGTGGTAAAAAGTGTTAAGGATGTTGCAACAAGGCCCGTAATTGTAAAACTGAGCCCCAATGTTACCGATATAGTTGAAATTGCTAAATATGCAGTTGATGCAGGCGCTGATGCGCTTACTGTTGCCAATACCTATATAGGTATGGCCGTGGATCTTAAAACAAGAAGACCTAAACTTGGCAATATAACCGGAGGGCTCTCAGGCCCGGCAATAAAACCATTAACAATGAGACTTGTATATGCAATAAAAAAAGCCATTGATATTCCTATAATAGCTTCAGGCGGAATTATGACAGCAGAAGATGCTCTGGAGTATCTTATGATTGGAGCCTCTGCCGTACAGGTTGGAACAATGAATTTCACAAGACCTGACATTATGGTAGATATAATTGAAGGAATAAAAGAGTTTATGTTAAATGAAAAAATGCAGGATATAAATGATTTTATCGGTTCCCTAAGCATATAACAAGGCAGTAGATGTCCCCTAGTTGCGGTGGCGGGTACCGCATCATTTTCAGGCGGGTTATCTTTCGCCCCGCTGAAGCTGTAAGGTAAGAAAATTTTTTTACAGCCGAAAAATTTTCTGCTGATGCGTTATAAAGGAATTTTCAAGCACTGTAAATATTGGTACTTAACCAATAATTATATTAAAGGGGTGTTAAAATGACGAGAAATCAAAAGGTACTCATTATCTTTATTATCCTGCTCTTAGCAGGAGCTATCCCGTTTAAATTTACCGCCAATCCTGAGCCCTATATTTTTGGATGGCTGCCTTTCCCTCTGCTTTACTGGTGGATACTTGTAGTATTGGATCTTGTTTTCTTACTATGGGTGACATATTCCTGGTTAAATGACAATAAGAAAAAGGAAGGTGAAAGAAAATGAGCGTAGGTTTGAAAAGTTTTACTGTTATATTGGTATATCTATTTGTACTGCTTGGTGTTTCAATATATAGTTATAAATCTCAGGGTATTAAAAATGTAGAGGGCTTTTTTCTGGCAAATAGAGGAGTAAATTCGGTACTTCTGCCGCTTACAATGATTGCAGCCATGCAGAGTACGTTTGCTTTTTTAGGAGCTCCGGGAATGTATTATTTGCACGGTATAGGATTTATTGTTCTTGTTCTTTCCCAAGGATGGGTTGCATTGATGGTTATATATTTTGGAAATAAGATATGCCGCCTTGGGAAAAAATATGGCTATATGACGATAGGAGATTTTTTTGAAGACAGATTTGACAGTTCATATTTGAAGGTTTTCTCTGCTTTTGTTTCCATATTGATGACCATAGTATTTTTAGCAATGCAATATGTAGGAAGCGCAAGAGCGATATCAGTGCTCAGCAGGAATGAAGTATCATATACTACGGTGCTTATTATCATTGCAGCATTTTCACTTCTTTATGTTGTAGTAGGCGGCGCAAAAAGTGTTGTATTAACAGATGCCGTACAAGCAGTTATACTAATAATCGGTATTGTTATAGCAGCTTATATAGCAATAGTACCGGCAGGCGGAATCGTAAATTTATTTAAAACAATTGAAAACACAAAACCTGCACTTCTTGCAAGGCCGGGTTTAAAGGGACTTTATACTGATAAATATTGGTTGATGCAGTTTATAGTGCTGCCATTTGGGATATGGCTATGTCCCCATGTTTGGGTAAGATCGCTCATGGCAAAGGATGATAAGGCCCTTGCTACATCGGCACTCAGCATTCCAGTATCACAGATTGTAATATATGCCACGGCTACACTTTTCATAGGACTTTCAGGGCATTTGCTGCTTGGAGATATAAGCGTTGCAGATAACGTGCTTCCGTTGCTTTTAAATAAGTATACCAACTGGTTTGTAGCAGCGCTTATTGTAAGTGCCTCTATTGCAGCAGGTGTTTCCACAATAAACTCAATGATACTGGTTTGCTCGCAAATTTTCTCCCAGGATATATTTTTATTTGCTAAGAAATCTAAAGTGGATGAAAAAACAAACCTACATATATCAAGAGTCATAACTATTGCCATAGTTGTCATAGGAACGGTCGTGGCCTTGAAACCGCCCGCTTCTCTTGTCACAGTAGTTATAGACGTTGCATATACGGGGCTTGCGCAACTGGCGCCGGCTTTTATACTTGGACTCTATTGGAAAAGATGCAACAGGGCAGGAGCTTCTATTGGAATGACTGCAGGTATCGTCATACTTTTTGCGACGAGGATTTTAAATATTTCGCCGCTTGGAATCCCCGGATTCCTGTGGGCATTCTTTATCAATATAGCTCTGACAGTTATAATTTCCATGTTAACGGCTAAAACAAGCAAAGAAAGAATAGATAG
>CALCDS010000016.1 GCA_937900065.1 uncultured Clostridiaceae bacterium
TACTGATACCGTTTTCCTTGACATGATATTGTTTTATTGCAATAATGATGTTGGAAAATGATATCAGTTATTTTTACTATACATAAGGAGCAGTCTATGAGTTTTTCTATAAAAAAATTTTTTGGAACTAATCATAAACCAAAACTTACAGCGATAGATTTTTTCAAATATATCGGCCCGGGTTTTTTGGTGACAATAGGCTTTATAGATCCGGGAAATTGGGCATCGAATGTATCTGCGGGTTCGGACTTTGGGTACAAACTTCTTTGGGTAATAACAATATCAACAATAATGCTTATAATATTGCAGCATAATGCCGCCCATCTTGGTATTGTAACAGGATACTGCCTATCTGAAGCATCAACGATATATTTAAGGCCATGGATAAGCAAAATGACTCTCATCACGGCTGTACTAGCCTCTATTTCTACAGCATTTGCAGAAATACTCGGCGGTGCCATAGCTCTTGATATGCTTTTTAAGCTTCCTGTAAAAATAGGCTCATTGCTTATTCTTGTTTTCGTATCATGGATGCTGTTTACCAGCTCTTATAAAAAGATAGAGAAATGGATAATATGCTTTGTATCCCTTATAGGTCTATCATTTATAATCGAATTAAGCATGGTTCATATCGAGTGGAATCAGGCACTTACAGGCTGGACAGTGCCGACTTTTCCGCTTGGAGCGATGCCGATTATAATGAGCGCTCTTGGCGCGGTTGTAATGCCGCACAATCTGTATCTGCATTCGGAGATAATACAAAGCAAGCAATGGAATCTTGAAGATGAGCATATAATAGCCAAGCAGTTGGATTATGAATTCATGGATACCCTGCTTTCAATGCTGGTCGGATGGGCTATAAACAGTGCGATAATCATCATCGCAGCAGCGACCTTTTTTGCCAATAAAGTACCGGTGACAGAGCTCGGCCAGGCACATCAGATGCTGATACCGCTTCTTGGAAACAGTGCCTCAGTCATATTTGCAGTATCACTGCTTTTTTCCGGAGTATCTTCGTGCATCACCGCGGGAATGGCAGGCGGCAGTATTTTTGCAGGACTTTTTAAGGAGCCGTATGATATACATGATGCGCATACAAAACTTGGAGTTGCCATAACCTTGGTTGCTGCATTTATCGTGGTGCTGCTTATACAGGATCCATTTAAGGGACTTGTATATTCGCAAGTACTTTTAAGCATACAGCTTCCTATAACCATATTTACCCAGATATACTTGACCTCATCTAAAAAAGTGATGGGAAAGTATGCAAATAAAAAATTGTTCAAAATATTATTATGGTGTACAGGAATATTTGTAACAATACTCAATATCATGCTGTTCATAAGTTTATTTAAAAATGTTTGAAAACTAACCCATATGCAAGAGTGAAGTGCACCTCAAATGTTAGATAAAAAAGATCTAATATGGAGGTGCATTTTTCATTTTGGGTGCCGGTCAACTTTTAACTTTTTATTTGATATTTCATATTTTGTAAGTTATGAGGTTTGCAGCTTTGGCAATTTGACTTTTTTTGCTCTCATTTAAATATTCAATTGCTTTTTCCATATGAAAGCCTATGTAGGATTCTTCCTTGACTTTCTCAAATATTCTGCCTGAAAATGTTTTTGACGGATGCTCTACCATATCTTTGGCAGCTTCTATCAGTTCACTGAAATATTCGCTATCCATATGCAGGAGCTTGAGCATTTCAAACATAGAATCCAGTATACATAGAGCCTTGGCTTTAAAGGATACTCTGCAGCCGTTATCATCATACAATAACAGATCATCCTGCCTACCGCGAAACGATATAATCTGTACATTTTTTTCGGCTGTAAAATGGTTTTGAATATCGTATGCTTGGTCATCCTTAAAAAGCATATATAAAACAAATATATGTATAAAATACAATATGTCCTTGCTTATTCCTATTTTATATAATGGATTCAAATCCAAAATCCTTATTTCTATATATTGTATGCCCTTTTCTATAAGCTCACGGGACAGATCATCATCATTTCCGGTCTTTAACCTTACAGGTCCGTAAAACTCACAAATATCCTGAAGCTCTTTAGAATCAGCCAGCCTATTTATCTCGCAGACATAACTCTCGACGGAATTGAAAGGTATATAAAAGTTATTCCTGTTTTTATATCCATAATCGCTGTTTCTTAAAGAGATCATGTTTTTATAATAGCATGTACCATCATCCAAACTGCAGCTTTCATCAACATATTTTTTTATAAACGTGTTGTGAAATACCGGACTTGCGCCGGTCATATATATAAGCAGCCATCTGTATTTCATAAAGTTTCTGCATATCTTTAGGTACAATTTATTTTTGAAACCCATAAAATTTTCTTCATTCGCAAATTCATTGTAAATGGAATTTATAAATGCTTCATTAAACGAAAAGTTGTAATGTATACCGCTTATTACCTGCCTCTTCCTTCCGTATTTCACGGCTAATACGGCTCTGAACTTATCCTCATATTCATCACCCATGTTGGCAATCGGTATTTCATCTTCCTTTGGAAGATACGGCGGATTGCTCTGAGGCCACAGATATTCGTCTCCTATATTTAAACATACGGTATCGTGAATGTTCTCCAGCGAATCATATACATCCTTTAGAGTATGGCATACAGGCGTCGCAATCTCTATCTGGCTTTCGGAAAAATCAGTTTTTATATATGGATTTTTTAATCTGTTTCCGAAGATTTCCGGGTGCGGAGTTTCAGCAAGCCTTCCATTTTCATCAACTCTTATATTTTCCTTCTCCAGGCCGAAATTACAATTCAGCAGATATTCCTTAAGATCCTTTCTATTTACTGCATCTATCAATCTACCATCAAAAATCTCCATAGATATACCTCCGGATTTAAATCGTTTTGCTGTTAAAATCTATACTCTTATATTATACTTTATTTTTACTTTAACGGAGCTTTACTTTAAATATGCCGATATTTTTATGAATAAGTAACAATTCGTTATTGTCCACATAGTCTGCTAATAAAGGAGGATCGAAAAAGTGAATATTGATGCGGAATATGGAAAGGCGGATACTGAAAGTTCAGCTGTCAGGACAATAGGAAGAGCCGATTCGGTGCAGCAATATCTCAAAATGATAGATACGGCATTTAGAGATATATGCCCTCCTAACAACAAAAAATGTGAACTTTGGTATAGGGGTCAGCCTGATGCTAAATTTGATCTGATACCGAAGATAGGCAGAAAGCCTCTGAATCCAGGGCTTGAGATAGTCTATCTTTCAAAGTTTAAATCTCTTGCGATCCCTGATGTGCAATGCATGCCATCTTTTCCTATACCTGATGATTCAGCAGCATACTGGCACTGGTTGTTTTTAATGCAGCATTATGGAGTACCGACAAGACTAATGGATTGGTCGCGCGATGCATTTGTTGCGCTTTTCTTTTCAATAGACCGTGCTTTGGCCAATACGGGAGATGATGCTGCAGTCTGGGTTTTAAGCCCGACTAAACTTAATGAAGCTTTTTCATTCTACAGTTTTGTAAAACCAGGTTATATTCCGAATATAGATGAGAAACCTATCAATACTCTTTTTGGACCTAATGGCAATGCTTTAGAGATAAAGAAACCTGCCGCAGTGGTGGGACCGATAAACAATCCAAGGATATTAGCCCAAAGAGGAGTATTTACGGTTTTCCCCCATATAAAAGATATTGTCCCACTTAATATGTTCGATGATGCCTCCGATTACCTTTTTAAGATCTCCATTGCAGCAGAAAGCATAAGCTTTATCAAAGAGCAGCTGACACGTTACGGTATAACGAGATTTTCACTTTTCCCGGATCTTTGCAATATTACGGAAGAGGTGAACCTTCAGATAAAGCGTGAAGGCCAATTGCCGTAAGCAAGGCTTCTGCCTTGCTTACGGATGCTTGCATAGCAGACCCACTTTTTTATAGAATTGTTTTTGATGCATTGCCTAAACCATGTTGGAGGGCCGCATACTGATATCACTAATATACAATTATAACAATATATGTTATATTGAAGCCTAGGGGGGATTTTATTATGTATAAAAAAATTATTTCTCTTTTTTTATGTATTTTAATTTTGCTTGGCACTTCAGGTTGCTCAAATCCGCCGCTTAAAACTGATGTCCTATTACAGCCCGAGCAGATGAAGGAAGATTTAGACTGCCTTTACAAAGCTGTCGTTGATACACATCCTAAAA
>CALCDS010000017.1 GCA_937900065.1 uncultured Clostridiaceae bacterium
TAAAAAGCGCTCACATCGCTCACTTGGATTGCTCAAAAAATCAACATTATACTTTAACATAGCCATATATTAAAATTTTTACAAGTAAACTTGTATATCACTTTTAAATAGAACCAGTGGTTTTAAAATGAAGCTTTGCAACATGCTTTAGCTCATCCATGCCATATTTTGCTGTGAATTCCCTCGCAGCCTCAATTATGCCTGAAGATGCGCCTTTGGGAAACTTGATTTCATACTTTGCGCTCAAGGCATCCATCCTCACTACAAACTCATTTCTGGCAAGTATGCTTGCAGCTGCAACCGCTGCGTTATCTTCCGCCCTTGGCCTCTGCATCAGATTTATATTTTTCCCTTTCTCCATCAATGCATTCTCTATCAAAGAAGAATCCCCGAATTTATCGGATAATGCATTCTTGCAATCCACGATATTCAGCAAATTTTCGATTGCCCGGGCATGGCCCCAGGCAAGCATGCGGTTCAAATTGCCTAGCTTTTGATAAAGCTCATTATACCTCTCATTTCCGATTGTGACAACAGAATATTTGCACATTTTTTTTATTTTTGCAGAAAGCGTCTCAATCTGCTTGGCGGAAAGCTTTTTGCTGTCATCAACGCCGATACTTTTTAGTTTTGGGCCAATATCTCCATTTATATATACCCCGGCTATAACCAGAGGACCGAAATAATCGCCTTTACCGGACTCATCAGTTCCTATTATATCATTAGGATCATCATTTATTATATTTTCTCCACATTGAATGCATTTAACATTCAAGTCTTTATGGATATTATGCAAAATTTTAGCATCCCTTATCTGGGACAGGTCAATATTTATTCCTTTTTTGCCTTCATATATGCGTATGATCCCTTTTTTTTGCTCAAGCCGAATTTCAAATTGAAGACCGCAGTTTATTTTTTTGTATTCCCCAACTTCAAATCCAAGCCTTTCAAGCAATGTTTTATAGTCTTCATAGCATTCAAACGCATTATCATATCGGCGCAATACAATCCACCCCTATATCAAATCCAGTCCTATTTTTATAAAAAGCAGTACAAGCACCCCTAAAAAGACGGGTTTTATAACCTTGGCTCCATTTTTGATTGCAAGGCCGGAACCTATCCAGTTTCCCAATATACCAAAAATAGCGGCCGGTATGCCTATCCAGAAATTCACCGTACCTCCAAGTATGAATGTCACCAAAGCCGATATATTGGATGAGAGGTTCACTATCTTGGCATTTCCGGATGCTGTCACTATATTAAATCCTATTATGCTCGTATATATCAGTATCAAAAATGTTCCGGTACCCGGTCCAAAGAAACCGTCATATGCACCTATGGCAAGTCCTGAAACAAGTGACAGAAACACAACCTTTTTAGTAGATATTTCTTTTACATTATCATTTTTTCCAAAATCCCTTTGCGATAATATAAAAATCGCAATGATAGGCAGCATTACAATCAGGCAATATTTCAGATAAATATCACTTAGAGCAAGAGCCGCCTTTGCTCCAAAATGCGAACCGATAAGGGCTCCTATCACTGAAAATATTGCGGATCTGTAGTTTACCTGTTTGCTTTTTATAAACCTTAAGCTCGAGAAAAAAGTCCCGAAAGTAGAGGAAAACTTATTTGTACCGTATGCAAGATGCACCGGCAGCCCTGCAAATATATATGCCGGCAGCGATATAAGTCCACCGCCTCCGGCTATGGAATCGACCAAACCTGCCATAAACACAAGAGGGCATATTATCAAAAGCATATCCATGTCCATATCCATGGGAATCCCTTCTTTCAGCATTTATTGCACATAAGCTCCACAACCTGGGCATCGCATTCATCCGATAGATTATATGCAAGACTCTCATGGCATGTAAATAAAAAGACCTGCCTTCGGCTTGATATATCTTTAAGCAGCTTAATCATATTGCCCCTTCTAAATCCGTCCCAGTTTACAAGGACTTCATCGAATATCAAGGGCAAAACTTCGCCGTTTTTCTCAATGTGCTCGGCAGATGCGATCCTCAGCGTCAAATATATCTGCTCTCTTGTCCCACGGCTTAGATGATTTTGCTCCACATCAAGTATTCTGCCGTCCATACTATTTTTTACGGCCAGCGAATTGCCATTCATTTCGGAATATATATTATTGTACTTCCCTCCGGTTATTATATCAAGATATTTTCCGGCCTTTTGAAGCACATCAGGCTGATTTTCCTCCCTGTATACCCTGTCGCCCTCGATTATGATATTCTTAATCAAAGAGAGCCTGTCCCTCTTTTGAGCTACAAGCTTTCTCTCATTTTCAAGCTCTGATATTAATCCCTTTATATCGCCAGGCTTCTTATGCATGTTTCTCTGCTCGATGTCCTTTTTTAAAGACCCCATCTTTTCATTGAGTTCATTTAAAGAACGATCGACCTGCTCAAGCTCCACTCTTGCCTTAGATACGCTGTAGTCATCAAACTCCCAGCTTCCGCCCTTTGACTCATAGCTTTTTATCTCTTCAACCAAAGAGCCGATATCGGGATCATCGTGGTACAATTCTTCCTTGAGGTTTTGCGCCCGGCCATAATACTTGCGCATTTTTAGAAGGCTGCATATTTTAGAATCAAGGCTGTCCCCATTTAAAGGCTCCAGCTTCTCTTTTAATGAAGAATATCTATAATCCACATTTTTTATTTTATCACTAATGCCTGATATTGTATCATCAGTACCCTCTATCTCAAGCTTGGCTGCTTTAAAACTCCTAAAATGCTCCGAGGCTTCCTCAAGACGACTCTTTAACATGTCGACATTATTAAGTATATCATTATAAGGCGTCAGGCCGCAATTATGTATTTGGGCCATGACTTTATCATAAGCCTCTTTCAGCCTCTGTGACAATATATTTTTCTTCTTCATACAGTTTTGAATATTATAACACACTTCTTTTAATGTTATTACATCCAATAGCAAAGTTTCATCAGGATTTTGAGCCCTGATTTTGGAAATAGGAAGTCCTTTCAGCTCATGGACTACGCAATCAAGTGCTTCCCTTTTTAAATGCTCAATTCTATCAAGCTTTTTTTGAGCCTCTTTTAGTTCGGCTGCATCTGATTTGTTGTTTTTGCTCAGTATATAAATTATAAGAAGTATACATCCGAGCAGCGAAAGCATTCCGGACAATATCCCAGCAGTCGTGTTTTTCATTATAATCATTCCAAAAGCGCCTGCAGCGCAAAGGAGTGATGCGATATAGAGCACAAAAGCAGGCATTTTCCATGAGGAAAGTTTTGCCCTAAGTCCTGAAATCACGGCTTCCTGCTCCTGATGCTTTAAATTCACGGACTTAAACGACTGTATGCTCGATCTTATGCCAGCCTCATCTATCTCTATAAGAGGCTTTGAATATTCGTCCTTCCACCCGCCTTCGAGGACTTCACGGCCTCTCGAATCAAGCTTCTCCTTTAACGAGCCGATTTCACCATCCAGTGATTCCATGCTGCGCAGGTCGCTGTCTACCTGTCCATATGAGCTTATTATGGATTCAATTTCATCTTTGCAATTCAAAACCAGTTTATCGCTTTGGGACAGCACTTCGCACTTTAAAAGCGCATTTTGCCTGAGTTTGACTGCCTCATCATATTCATGATTTAAATTTTCCCGGCTTTGGTCCAGCTCATTTAAAACTTTTTGTACATCATCCGGTATCGAGTCATAATCGGAAATATTTCCGGAAAGCCTTGTATACTCCTCGATTGCCCTCAATTTTTTTACGACCGGATAGAGCTTCTCATACCTGTTTATGTATTGCAGGCACCTTGCTTTTTTAGATACGGCGCCGTCTATTTCAGACTTTAAATTTATGATATCTTTTTCGATTTGCTCCATAGCTCTTTCATTTTTCTCGGCTTCCTCAAGCTCGATTCTAAGCTTTTTGCATGATTCGGCAAGCTGCCTGTCCTTGGGCTTTCCCATCCTGTTCGGTCTCCACAGGCTGCCGGCTTCATCATCCAATTTGGAAACGACATCAACTATTGGGTTGAACATGTTGCCATACTGTCCCCCCAAAAGCCTGTCCTGTATTTTCTGCCAAAGCCCTTCATCCGGAAAACAGAGCTCATCGAGCGTGAGTGCAAATAGTTCATTGAATATGGCCGAAGGTATATATCTTACAAAATCTACAGGACGGTTGGCAAGTTCATATTTTTTATCACCCGTGACCATTGTTCCCTGAGCCCTGCTTTTTAACCTTCTATGCACCATGTATTTTTCTCCTGCACTGTCTTCTATGCAGGCATCGCACTCGGCGGATGATGCGTCATACGGTATGAGCGGGTTGCTGCTGACAGGATCCCATCCATAGAGTATAGTCGATATAAGTTTAAAAATCGTGGTTTTGCCTGATTCGTTTGGTCCGTAAAACACGACCATGCCATCGTTTAAATCGGGGCTTTCCCATTTCCCCAGGCATCCAAATCCGTTTGTGCCAAACTTTTTAAATTTCACTTGGATGCCCCCTTTATCATGCGGGATGCGCATTCAGAGTCAATGCCTTCTAGAAGACTTCTTAGATATTTTACCTTTTCATCATCATCTAATCCACGCCCTATAGCCAAATCACGTGGAGATAATTTAAGGAGAAGATCATCATCGTATTTTAGCTTATCTATTATTGAAAGCACCGTACCGAGTATGTGGGGGCCTCCCCTGTATTCGTCCAAATCGATTTTTCTTGTTATGTTCTCAGCATTTATTTCCAAATACTTTATTTTCAGCGCTTCCCTTATTGTCTCAGTCAGGTAATCCATATTTTCTTCATTTAAAATATCATCATATAACGGGCATTGTCCTTTTAAAATAATCCTTAAAAAAATTTCAGAACCTATAGAGCGCATATCGCTGAATTTATCGCCGCATTTGACAAGCAAGCTCTCAAGAGCCGACAGATCCTTGACTTCTTTAAGATTCCCGACGCTGATTGTAGTAAAACACACCGACGGTATTGGATGAAATACAGCTTTTATATCATCGATATCATTTATTTCAACTTCATATATCCCTTTTATGCCCTCCTCACCGAAATTTCTTCCCATGAGATTTCCCGGATACACTATGGTCGGTTTAAATCTATTGAGTTCCATACGGCTATGTATATGTCCAAGAGCCCAGTATGAATAATCTTTGCTTGCCAAATCCTCCATCGAACATGGAGCATATCTGTCATATTCTCCAGTTCCGGACACTCCGGCAACAAATGCGTGGATAAGCCCGATATACGGCACACTGCCCTCGGCTTTTGGAAATTCAGATACAATATTCCTGCCCTCCCTGCTTCCTTCATGTCCTGCACCCACTATCACGGATACAGGCTTGCCGCAATCATCATGCACTGTATAGGATTCAGGCGTTGATTTTTTAAATATGTGCACATTTTTAGGCCACTTCAAGCCTTCCAAACAATAAGAGTCTCCAAAGGGGTCATGGTTCCCAGGTGCATAAAAGACCTCTATTCCTTTTTGGTCTAAAATTTCCATTTGCTTTTGCAAAAATTTTTCAGTGGCAAAACTCAACATATCGTTATCAAACAGATCGCCTGCGATTAAAATTGCATCCACATTTTCGGACAGTGCAAATTTTATTGCATTTTCAAATGACTGCCTTTGTTTATCCCTTAAATCTTTGCGCAGTCCTTCATCCCTGCTTGAAAACGGTGTGTCAAGATGTACATCTGCCATATGTACAAATCGAAATCCCATTTGCTTCAACTCCATCTTTTTATCTTGTAGAACTTATTAATATTATACATCAATCATACTTCTTCCTCTTTTTATACAATCATCCGTATAAAAATAAGCAGGGCCGCCGCACGATAAGATGATAGTTCATCGTGCAGCAGCCCCGTCCGTAAATTGTTTCACGTGAAACAATCTCTGGAGACGCTTGATACCGGCCGGATAGAGGACGATTGGCATAAATATACATATTGAAAATGCGATCCTAATGCTGCCGGGCAAACGCAGATCAAAAGTGAAAAAATGATAAAGCTAAAATCATATGCACAGATTCATATTCTAATAGTTCTCGAATACCTTTTTGAAAGCGTCAAGAGCAAAGTCGAGCTGCTCCTTTGTATGTGTCGCGGTGTAGCTTGTTCTCAACAATGCCTGACCCGGCATCACTGCAGGCGATACCACAGGGTTTACATATACACCCTCTTCAAGCAGTTTCTTTGCCATAAGGAAAGTCCTGTAATCCTCATATGTCATCACAGGTATTATTGGAGTTTCGCTATTTCCTATGGGTATACCGAGCTTTTTGAGCCCTTGCTTCATATAATCCGCATTCTCCCAAAGTTTCTTTACCCTTTCAGGTTCAGCTTCCAGTATGTTTAAAGCTTCCGCGGCTGCCGCAGCATTTGCCGGAGGAATGGATGCGCTGAATATGAAAGGCCTTGAATTGTGTTTTATATAATGTATGACAGATTCGCTGGATGCTATGAATCCGCCAAGGCTTGCCAGGGATTTGCTGAAGGTTCCCATTATTATATCGACATCATCCTGGAGCCCGAAATATTCGGCCGTGCCCCTGCCTCCCCTGCCAAGCACCCCAAGTCCGTGGGCATCGTCAACCATTACTCTTGCACCATACTTTTTAGCAAGCTCGACTATCTTGGGAAGTTTGCATATATCGCCTTCCATGCTGAACACTCCATCCGTGACTATCAGTTTTCCATGGTTTTCAGGAATGCTCTTTAATATTCTCTCCAAGTCCTCCATATCGCTGTGTTTATATTTAAGCAGCTTGGCAAAGCTTAAACGGCATCCGTCCACAATGCTGGCGTGATTTTGCCTGTCTCCTATTATGTAATCATTGTGGCCCGCAATAGCTGAAATAGCGCCCAAATTTGTCTGAAATCCCGTGCTGAATGTGAGCGCCGCCTCTTTTTGTACAAATGAGGCCAGGTGCTTTTCAAGCTCAACATGTATGCTCAATGTTCCGTTTAAAAATCTGGAACCAGAGCAGCCCGTCCCCAATTCCCTTACAGCCCTCTCGGCAGCTTCTTTTACCCTTGCGTCGGACGTAAGCCCCAAATAATTGTTTGAGCCTATCATTATAGTTCTCCTGCCGCCTATTACCACTTCGGAATCCTGCCCTGAGTCCAATACATGGAAATATGGATATACGCCGGCCTCCATAACTTTTTTTGCATCAGTATAATTAAAGCATTTTTCAAAAATATCCGCCATTATAATTTCTCCTTTCACAGACCATATAATCTCATTATTATAAAAAAACCATTTTAAATATTATATTACCATATTCTAGAGCGGTAAAGTGTCAAGCATGCATTTACAGAGAAATATTTATAATTGTATAATGTATTTGATCATTTGGCTATGTTAAA
>CALCDS010000018.1 GCA_937900065.1 uncultured Clostridiaceae bacterium
GCTCACTTAGGATTGCTCAAAAATCAACACTATAATTTAGCAGAGCCATTTACCAAAATGGTTTCTTTATTTGTAATTATGGCATTGACCTTTATGTCAAATTCATTTGAAGGCAGTTTGGATACCACCTGAAAATCATATGAAAGAGCTATTTTAGGGACCTGAGCTTTACATTTTGTAAGGTACTTGTCATAAAATCCCCTGCCGTAGCCTATCCTAGTGCCGGTCCTGTCAAAAGCAAGGCCAGGAAGCAATATCAAATCTATGTCGTCAGCAGGTACCTCACTGCAGCTTCCATTTGGTTCAAGTATTCCAAAGTAGCCTCTGCCAAGATCCTCAAAAACTTTTATCCTATAGACTTCCATGGAAGTCGTATGCTTGTTTATCTTTGGGACGCATATGATCTTTCCCAAGCTTAAAGAATGATCGATAATCTTAATCGTATCAACTTCGCTTTTAAAACTTACATATGTGAAGATGGTATTCGCATCATCGTAAAAATCACAACTTATCAGCCTGTTGAAAATGCTTTTATCATAATCTGATTTTTGAGTATGTCCCAAAGCATCCCTCATATTCGTCATCAAGGTTCTGTAATCATCTTTGCTCATATTTCCCATGGCTTATACCCTCTATCCTGATTTGCTATACTGCCACCCACAACCCTGTCAGGCTGTAAATAAGCTTTACAATCTCTTCCTTTAAAGTATAAGACCCGCTGAATTCAAATTCAATACCATTATTTATCCACCTTACAGACACCGAATCATTGAACAGTTTTCTTACAGCAAATTTGATCCCACCCGCCTTTCCCACTTTATCATTTTCCTGTATTTCAAGCTCACTTTTATCCACCCTTTTTTGGCTGTAATAAATGGTATCGATATCTGAACCATATGTCACAAGCACTGAGGGATTCTTTATAGGAGGGATGATACATATTTCATTTATTTTAAAACCTTTCGGCACGTATTTGGGGATATCCACATCAAACTTTACATACTTCTCAGCTTCCTTTTCATCCTTAACCGTTTTTGGTATACCCTCGGCATCATATATCTTTAAATTTTCCGAAGGCTTTAATTGAAACAATGAGTTTTCCAAATCGTGGTTTATAGATATATACTGGTACTCACAGGTCATCGTGACATCTCCATCGGTCAGATATTCTTCCCTTATCGGAAGCTTTATGTTATCGATACTGCCGAGCCATATCCTGTGCTCATATACTCCTGCTTCATCCTCATCCACATTTCTCAATATCTCGCAGTCAACACCGAAGACATTATCCATTTTTAGAAACTCATATTTTCCCTTTATCTTTATGTCGGAAAGCTTATCTTCCATCTGAAAGGACACTGGTTTGTAATCCTTCCACTTCTCCCTGTAATATGCTGCATTGGATTGTGGAAAATATTCATACATGCCCTCGGGAGTATAAATATCTATGTTTTTATTGTTTCCGCTTATAGTTTCCACCCTAAGATAATACGGCCTTTTATAATAATAGTGCATCTTAACCATATTTTCACCTGCTGCAGTTGTTTTTATCAGCTGCGCATACTCTATCGTGTTTATGGACTTTATAGATCTTGCAAGCGTTTCAATGGATATATTTGGACTACTGTCAACCATAACGGTTTGCACATCCTGATTGATTCCATGTGTCAATACCGTAAACAGTATTATGAGCATTACAAGCGCTCCAGCTCTTAAACCGCTGTATGTCAAATCTCTCACTCCTTATTACTTAACTTTACTTA
>CALCDS010000019.1 GCA_937900065.1 uncultured Clostridiaceae bacterium
AGACGGGATCATCATATATTCTCATGATTCCCTTGGTCCCGTAAAGAACAGTGCTGTTGTCTTCAGGCCCGTAATAGGTCCAACTTGCCGTCATTGTCCCTAAGATTCCGTTTTTCAATTTGTATATGCAAAATGCATTGTCATCGACTCCGATCAATTTTCCGTCGGAGCTTTTTTTATCCAATGTGGCGAGTTTGGCAGTGGTTTCAACTATGGTTTGGCCGGTCAGGAATTCTATCAAGTCCGTTTTATGAATCCCTAAATCGCCCATAGCACCCATTACGGCAGCTTTTTTATTGAAGAACCATACGTCAGGTCCAGGATTTATGCTCCAGGTTTCAGGGCCGCTGTGGCCAAATGTTGTTTTGAAGGTCAGTATGTTTCCTATGAGGCCTTCCTCGATCAGCTTCTTTGCCGTCCTATGTGCCGCTGTCAATCTTTGGTTGTTCCCGATTAAAAGTTTCTTCCCTGCTTCATCAGCCGCTTTAACCATTGCTTCGCAGTCTGAAATAGATGTTGCCATAGGCTTTTCACAGAGGACATGTTTCCCCAAACGAAGGGCGGCCATTGTGACTTCACAGTGCAAGCTGTTGGGAACACAAACGCTTACAGCATCTATTCCCTTATACTGAAGGAGTTCCTCATATGAGCTAAAGGCTGTCCCACCGTATTTTTGTGCCATCTCTTTTGCACGATTCAGGTTTATATCATAGAACCCTGCAAGCCTGCAATTTTTGTTATCGACATATTCAGGGATATGCCTTACCTGTGCGATTTTTCCACATCCTATGATCCCAATATTTATCATTTATATTCAACCCCCTATTTTTAAGCTCTTTCCTTTCTTTGGAGCAATACTGCACAAACCATTATTAATCCCTTAAAAGCCTCTCTTAAAAATGGAGGCACTCCAAACAGATTCAGCAGGTTGTTCATCACGGCTATGATAAGCGTACCTAAAACCGTGCCTATGATGCTCCCTCTTCCGCCGCTCATGCTGGTTCCGCCGACTACAACAGCAGCAATGGCGTCCATTTCATTTCCGCTTCCGGCATTGGCAAAGTCCATGGAACCGATACGTGATACCTGGATTACGGCTGTAATCGTGACTAAAAATCCCATAATCGTATATACGAGAGTTTTTACTTTTTCAACATTTACGCCTGAAAGCCTTGCAGTCTTTTCATTTGAACCTACTGCAATGACTTGCCTTCCGAATATGGTCCTTTTGGATATGAAATTAAATATATAAGCAATCAACATCCAATAAATTATAGGCATCAACATAAATTTCCCGATCTTGATATTTGCGATTTCAAGAAATATACTGGGCACCTTAGGATTATAACCTTGCATGAACTGTTGGGTAACACTTCTAAAAATCTTCATGGCGCCTAAAGTTGCAATAAATGGAGGTATGTTTCCTTTTGTTATCAATAAACCTATTATTGTTCCAAGCACCTGGCCTAGTATCAATCCTATTATTATTGCAATAATACATGACGGTACTCCTTTTATTCCCATATTTGCCAGGATACCCTTAGGACCGCTGTCTATAAGCATCATGATTACCGCACCTATTGCAACCATTGTTGAACCGATTGAAAGATCAATGCCTCCTGAAATTATGACAAAAGTCATACCGAGAGCCATTATTCCAATGCCTGCATTGTTTCTGAGTATGTTTATCCAGTTATTGAGCCATGAAATAAACCAGTCGCCAAAGGAATCATAACCAAATCCTAGAATTGCTGTCTGCACTATTATCATGATCAGGAGTGCTATGGCTGTGCTGAACAGTGGTTCTGTGGTCCACTTATATTTAAAATATTCAAAGAACCGTTTCCTGTTTTTTATAGTGGTATTATTCATGCTTTTTTCACCTCTCTGACTTGGTCCAATTTTCCGCCGGTAGCAAGCCGCATGATATCATGCTCATTCATTGTGGTCTTGGATACTTCGCCTTGTATTGTTCCATGGTACATTACAAGTGCTCTATCGCAGATGCGTATGATTTCCTGAGCCTCGCTGGAAAGCACGACTATTGCAATATTTTCATCAGCGAGTTTTAAGATAATATCATATATATCTTCCTTGGCTCCAACATCAACGCCCTGAGTGGGATTGTCCAATATGAGTAGTTTGGGGCCGGCTGAAAGCCATTTTGCCAGCACCATCTTTTGCTGGTTTCCACCTGAAAGGCTGTTGATACTGTCCGTGATGCTGCCTATTTTTATTTTTAATGCTTTTACTTGTTCTTTGAATACATTATTATGATGTCCCCTGTCAATGACACCTTTCTTTGCAAATTTAGGCCAGGTAACAATAGAAGCATTTTCAATTATGTCCATGTCTTTTATGATCCCGTTTTCCTTCCTGTTTCGTGGAAGATATCCAATTCCCCTATTGAGTGCCTGAATGGTACTATATATTTTAGTTTCTTTTCCATCGATATATATTTTTCCTGATGATATGTTTCTTGCGCCGAAAATTGATTGAAAGAGTTCGCTTCGACCGTCGCCGAGAAGTCCGGTGACTCCCAGTATTTCTCCTTTCTTGACAGAGAAGCTGATGTTTGCATAGTTTTTATTATCTGTAAGGTTTTCCACCCTTAATACTTCGTCGCCAATAGTTTTATTTCTTGAAAGAGACTTTGTCCTTACATCATATCCAACCATGAATCTTGCCAGGCCGTCTGTTGTAACTTCGCTTATATTTCCCTGCGCTACCAAGTAGCCGTCCCTAAGTACCAAGTATCTCTGACAGATTTCCATAACTTCTCCGAGTTTATGAGATATGAATATGATTCCGACATTATGATCCCTTAAGGTCCTCATCATTTTAAAAACCCTATCTATTTCAGGCTTTGTAAGTGAAGTGGTAGGTTCATCCATGATCACGATTGAAGCTTTCATCATCATGGCCCTGCATATTTCAACGATCTGTTTATATGATGCGTCAAGATCGCGTACCATTGTTTTGGGGTTTAGATTCACATTCATTTGATTGAAGATCTGCTCTGTTTCATGGATCATTTTTTCAAGATCCAATATATTTCTCTTATTTTTTATTTCTCTTCCGAGAAACATATTCTCATAAATGGGCAAATCATTTATGAGATTGAGTTCTTGATGTATAAATGCTATTCCGGATTTCAAGGATTCCGCGGGAGTATTAAAATCAACCTTTTTACCGTCTATAAATATTGAGCCTGAATTCATTTTATAAACGCCGCCCAATATGTTCATGAGGGTCGATTTCCCTGCACCATTTTCGCCGATAAGCGCACATATTTCGCCGGCATTCAATTTAAGGGATACATCCTTTAAAACCATGTTGCTTCCAAATGATTTGATTATATTTTTCATTTCAATTACCATGAAATCACATCCATTTCTTTGACATAATAGAGGTTATGGGCGTTGCCATAACCTCTATAACTCTGATTCCCCTTTCCGGACAATTATGATTTAATATGGAGAATTTTCGTCCAGATAATCCTTGTAATTATCTCTGTCAACAATGGTCGTAGGAATGATGCTGACCTTTTTTACATCTTCGCCCTTTAAGACCTTAAGAGCTACATCTACTGCGTCTTTTACCATTGCAGGGCTGTAAAGCGCAGATTGTATCCAGATATCCTTGTTTTCAGGCATCATCTTGAAGTATTCCTGCATTCCGCCGCCTCCGGTCACAACCTTTATATCATTTCTGCCGGCTTCTTTGATAGCCTGAAGCACGCCTATGGAAGTTTCATCATCCATAGAATATACGGCATCGATTTTTGGATTCTTTGTAAGTATATCTGCGAAATCTTTTAAACCATCCTCACGTGTAAACTTTGTTGCATAAGTTATAAGTTTCATGTCAGGAGCGATTTTAGATATGGTGTCCACAAATCCTTTTTTCCTGAGCTGGGCTACCGAGCCTGATGTAGGAACATCAAGTATTACGACTGTTCCTGTTTTGCCAATTTTCTTAACCATATAATTGGCTCCCTGAACTCCCATGTCCTCATTGTCTCCGGCAACCCTGTATACTCCATCTACTGCGATCTCAATATCAAAGTTTACAACCTTGATGCCTGCGTCTATTGCTTTCTTTATTGGTGCCTCCATACCTTGCCATTGTGGAAATGCCACTATGGCTTGTGCTCCCCATGTCATTAAGTCATCCAATTGTGAAGTCATTTCCTCGGCATTTTTACTTGTTTCAATTTTGTACTCGATCTCTCCGGACAATTCTTTTGAACGGGCTTCAGCATAGTACGCAACTGCAGCAACCCAGCCATGCGTAACAGCAGGTGCAAGAATACCGATTTTGTATTTTTTGGTGTTTGTGCCGCCTGTGCCGCCGGCCGTATCAGCAGGTTTTGAACCGCATCCGGCAAAGAGCGATATTGCCAAAGCCAAAGTTAGAATTAAAGCAATAGTCTTTTTCATTAAAAACCCTCCTTAATTATTAAATTTAGCTTTATAGTATTAACTGCGAGGAATTTTATCGCAGCTAACCTCAAATTGAAATAGGTGCTGAAGATTCTCTGATGATGAATTTGTGGGGAAGTACTATTTTTTTATTAATACCTTTTTCATCGTTCATACATGCATTGAGAATCCTGAAGGATTCCTTCCCGAGTTCATAACATGGCTGTGCAATGGTTGTTATATAAGGATGAAACATAGTAGTGTTGTCTACATCATCAAAGCCGATGACAGTGAGATCCTCCGGTACTCTAATTCCTAGTTCCGAAGCAGCCGTAATGGCTCCAAGGGCTAATATATCCGATATGCAAAATATGGCTGTCGGCCTGTATTTTTGCTGAAGCAGTTCATATGCACATGATTTGCCGCTTTTGAATGAATAGTCGACGCTTGCCATGGAGATGTATTCTTTATGTATCTCAAGATCATGACACTTTAATGAGTCTAAGTAGCCTTGCAGCCTTAGGGCAGTTGAAACATAGTTGTTGGAGCTGCTGATCGTTGCGATTCTTTTATGTCCCAGCCCTATGACATAGTTCATTACATCTGTAGCGGCTTTGTAATTATCTATGCTGATTCTTGGAATATCCAATTTCAATGCATATTCGGAGCACTGTACGATTGGATATTCTTTCGAATATTCTTGTATCCACGTCGAATTCATTCCATTTGCAAGAAGTATCGCTCCATCTGCTCTTTTCTTTTTAAGCATCTCAAGGCCTGCCTTCTCGCGGGCAATGTCACCTGATGTATTGTAGATAAGAGCACTGTATTTGGACTCGTTAGCTGCATCTCCTATCCCTGCAAGGATATGAGAATAATAGGGGTTGGTGATATTAGGAGCAATAATGAGGATTACTCTGGTTTCATTTCTTCTTAAATTTCTTGCTGACATGTTAGGCTCAAAGGAAAGTTTTTCTATAGCCTTTTGCACACGTTCCACTGTTTCCGGTTTTACGGAATTTTTCTTGTTCAAAACTCGTGATACTGTTGCCACTGAAACATTAGCTTCCTTGGCAACATCTGTTATTGTGGCCATATGAACCTCCTTATTATTTATATACATATGTATAAATATTTTAAAAATTCTAAAATGTAATCCATTACATTTTAGTATAAGCACGCGATCTTAACTTGTCAATGCCAATATTACTAAACTTTTATTTAACATAACCGTCATCTAATATTTTTTCCAGTATTTCTATGCCTGTTATTATTTGTTCACGGCCGACTCGATTGGAAGGTGTGCCTTTTTCAATGCATGATATGAAATGGGAAAGTTCACGGTAAAACATACCGGTGGCAGGTAAGTTTATACCTGTAGGAATCATAATTTCATCTTCCAATTTATAATGGAAAGGTTCTTTATCAGGCTGATATAATATAACGTTTTGGCCGTCATTTTCAATAAGGGCATTTTCAAAATAAACACGCCATGTTGCTTTAAATGGGTAATTGGCATTAAACCAGGCTGCCTCTGCTGAAACATTCAAGTCCTTGAATCTATAGTTAAACCTGTATTCCTCTTTGTAGTCGGCTTCTTTTCTTCCACAGCTCGTGTAAGTAAAGCTCATCGGCTTTCCAAAAAGACTTATTATCAAATCAAGATCATGCACATGTAAATCAAAGGGTATTATTCCGCTTTTTTCCTTGTCAAAAAGCCAGCCGTCTTTAATCCATTTAGGGCGTCCGCAAATTCTCTCAAAGTATCCATCCAATGGCTTTCCGAATTTTCCGCTTTCTACAGCTTCACGAAGTATTTCGGATTCCTTTGTGAACTGCACAACTTGTCCTACAAATAAAAGCAGTTTTTTATCAGAGGCCAGTTTAAACATTTCTTCAGCATCTTTTTTGTGAAGTGCAATGGGTTTCTCAACTATGACATGTTTGCCCTGGTTTAAACTTTCAATCACATGCCTTTTATGAAGATAGGTAGGAGTACAAATATCTATGACATTGATTTTTTCATTCTTTGCCATGGATTCTATATCATCATATGAAGTCAATTTAAGACTTATTGCTT
The DNA here is from genome assembly GCA_937900065.1 of uncultured Clostridiaceae bacterium. Classification (GTDB taxonomy): domain Bacteria; phylum Bacillota; class Clostridia; order Clostridiales; family Oxobacteraceae; genus CALCDS01. Next base: position 6,505 of record CALCDS010000019.1, read on the forward strand.
TCTCTCTGCTTTGTTTCGAATGGCAGACGGCTGCAACAACTTTGCATCCGTCTATATGCTGATAATTGTTATAGTGGACCATGCCCATACCGCCGATTCCGACAATGCCGATCCTGACCATTTATTGTCCTTCCTTTCATAAAGCAATTGTTTTGAGCATCCCGCTCGCCTGTTTATGCTTTTTAAGTTCTAAATCTTTTGCCTTATCATATATCAAGTCCTATATTTTTAAGGTAAACATATGAATCCTTGACTGCCTGGTTTACTTCATCAAGGCTCTTTGAACCTTTCTTTGTGAATTCTATCTCAATGCTGAGTGGACAGTTATTATCAGCTTTTTGCAGTTTATCGATTATCATCCTAAAATCAATTTCCCCTTTGCCTATTGCCGGAAAATTCCATTCATTGTATGCTCCGGCTTTATCCTTAAGGTGCATGTGACAAATCTTATTTACGCATGATGATATATCCTCTTCTAGATTTGCATTTCCATAGAAAACAGCATTTGCAGTATCATAATTTATCATAACTTTTGGCGAATCAACCATATCAACTATGCTTTTGAGCTGTTTCCCTGTACCGTGTTTGCCGTGGTTTTCAAGACCGAGCGTCAAATTATATTTTTTGAGATAAGGTATAATCTCTTTGATATGTTCTGCCACTTCACGGTCTGAGATTTCAGCCTTGTCTTTAAGGTGGGCTTCCCCTATGGATGAGATTATATAATCGCATCCGAAGAATGAAGCCAACTTTATGTTCAGGATAAAATCATCGATCCGAGCCCTGTCCATAAGGTTGCAATGGCCGCTCAGTGAAAACGGGATTATACCTGAACTCTCAAGCTGATCCTTGATTTTACAAAGGTCTTTAAAGCTCATGGTTGGGAAAACATGTTCTGTCCAGCCCTTTGTGGCTGTCAACTCAACATATTTAAACCCGGCTCCACTGATTCCGGCAATTGCATCCTGTATTGAGTACTTGTGATAAGTATTTGAATTCACCGCGATTATTCTTTTCATTCTATCCTTCCTTTCATGAAATTTAAACAATTATAATCTTAAATAAATGTGTAAATCTTAACTTGAAAATAGGCTCTGTTTAACAAAGGTGTTGATTTTGAGCATCCCGCTCGCCTGTTTCACACTTTTTAAGTTCTAAGGCTTATTGCCTCGCTCATCAAGAACTTTTGCAAACTCGCTTCCGCCCGGACAAGCAAAAGTTCTAGGATCCACTTCGGCAATTTAGCCAGGAACTTAGCAAAAGTGCTCACACCGCTTGCTTGGATTGCTCAAAAAATCAACATCATTATACTTTAACATAGCCTAAAAATATTAAAATCACTAATATGCCTCAGAATAAAAAATGAAGCTTGGCTCAAATATGAACATATAAATCAGCATCAAGGTAAATTAATAATTTGTATATTCCACAAAAATATATCTTTTCCTTTGAGAAAATTGAGAAAATTTAGTTTAGATTAAATTTATATGAATTAATTAGTCAGTTTTAGAATGAGAGAGCATATATAATATTTTTGAATGTTGATTTGCAAATAATAAGTAAGGGACATAACAATCTATCTTACACCACCATAGGCAACTTATTACCCCGCCATGATCTTTCGACCATGACAAAGCAGTTCATTACCTGGGATCGTGGTTTGTTCGACCATGCAGGGTACTTACATAGCTATATACAACCTCTCGGCTGCATATAACCATTACAGCATCCTGCATGATCTTAGCTCGACCCTATATGATAAGTTGGGATCCCATTATAATCGAGGTTAGTCGACTATAATGAAACCTTTCCTTACCAGATAGAATCTTCCCTCCGACTGCATATCAGGGTCCCAATATGCAATCTTTGGCCGATTGATATATGCCCCCGAAGGAGCATATATCAATCTGGGCTCAACTGTTATATCCCTTACAATAATTATATTGCCCATAATAAAATAATTAATACAAAAACATTTATGTAAATTTAATAAAATATGGTTTAAAGTGGTGAAGTCATTATTGCAATAATTTGAAAGTTTGATTAAAATATTTATTGTTGTGATAATATTGACAAAGAGGATGCAAATCATCGCTGAGAGCAAAAAAATAAGAGGATTCAACATCCAGAAATTTATGATATTTACAATAAGTGTTCCTTGTGATATGATTTTTGTTAAGTGCTAAAATGTATCAATTTATGCAATAATGGTGTTGTGTTCGACAGAGTGGCGTCATCTTTAAAATTAGAGACGAAAGTTTATTGCACATCGTAACAAAAATTATTAAACTTAACAGTCATCAATAAATGTAAAGGGCAAAACTATTGAAAAGTAGTGACGCAAAGCCGCGAATCTAAAGCATCAATTGCCATGATAGTCGGGTTGCCATTCATATGATATAACAGCTTATAGGCAATTGTATTATGGGTAGGCAACATATATGTTCCCTACCCTTTTTCTATTATACTGATATCTGTTTGTAAAACTTAAAGATATAACTTTCGCTTGAGTTATATAAGGAGGAAAAATCAATGCAATTTGAAGAAATAGAACGGTCTATTGATATTTCAAACTTGACATGTTGGTATCAGCCTATTTATGATTTGAAAAAAGGTATGCTGTTAGGATATGAGACACTTGTACGCAGTAAAATTAAAAATGGACCAAACCCTATGGAAATTTTCAAAAGAGCTGAACTTTTAGGAAGGCATTCGATTCTTGACAAACAGCTTATTATAAAGGCACAGGAACTTTTCAAATGCCCGAAGAATTGTACCCTGTTTATAAATATTTTTCCATCTACCATAATGAATGAAAATTTTCTATCATGGTGGGATGAGCATCCGCCGATTGTTGATTCAATAGTTTTGGAAATATCGGAATCTGAACCTGTAAGCAATCCGGATTTATTAAAATTCATATTAAAGAAATTGCAACAAAGGGGAATAAAGATCGCTTTGGACGATATGGGTGCAGGATACTCATCGTTACAGAGATGGATAGAGCTTGAACCTGATTATATCAAGTTGGATAAGTATTATATTGCAGGTATAGAAAATTATACAAAAAAACAAAAACTGCTTAAGTTGTTAAATAAACTGTTTGAAAGTTCAGCACAGATAATAGTTGAAGGTGTTGAAAATATTGAAGGTTTAAAGATAGCGAAGGATTCAGGCATACGCTATGCTCAAGGGTATCTGCTTGGGAGACCTTCTCCGATAAGCAATATAAATGATTCCAATTTGAGCTTATTATGAATCAATACAATATAAATTCAATAAACCGATAGTATTTTAATGGTGCTTTGTAGGATTTTTGTATTTCTGTAAGACGAGCTAGTTTAATGTTTTGCAAGGGCATTTAAATTGGTAGCTTGTCTTATTTGATTATTGAATAGTTCTTTTTAGAACATATGGTATATTCTTTTGAAAAAACCTTTATTTTTACATCTTTGCTAGATGAAATGAGTATTTTATCATGCATTATCTTTACACTGATTTTTGAGCCATGCCATATGATATTAAAAGATAAACTGTTCCAAAAGTCAGGTATCCATGGGTTGAAATTTAGCATCATATACTTGTCCACGCTTAATCCTCCGAAACCTAAAACAGCGCTTTGCCATGCTCCTCCCGCAGAGGCAGCGTGAAATCCATATATAGTATTGGCTTGGTTGTCCTCAAGATCTGTCAAAACGGTTTTCATGAAATATTTATATGAGTTGCGGGTATCTCCTAGGATTACTCCCATTATTGAGTACATAGAAGGGCTTAAGGAAGATTTATGCATTGTCCGTGCTTTATAATATTTGTAGCTTTTATATTTGGATTCATAATCGAATTCATCTCCCAACATTATCATGAGCATCACAACATCTGCTTGTTTTACGAGTTGCGTTTCACTATAATTTTTGCCTTTAAGATCAGGCCATAGAGGCATCCCGTTTTTATCATAACGAGTTATGCATGAGTCGGCTAAATCAAAGTATCCCTCAAACTCTTCAATCAGTTTTCCATGATTTGCACAGGGTATATACATTTTTTGCTGTATGATGTCCCATTGTTTAAAGTCATTATTGTTTAAATTTAATTTGGCACAAAGTTTTTCAAAGACTTTTATATCCATATCTTTAACCCAATCGGCGAGATACACAGCCTTTTTTAAACTCCATTTTACGAGGCAATTTGTATAAGCGTTATTATTTACATGTTCATGAAATTCATCGGGCCCTATAACTTTTTTGATCTCATATTTATCGTAAATAGGGTTGTATTCCACCTTTGATTTCCAAAAATTTGCCGTATCAAAAAAGATTTCAGCACCAAAGTTCAACATGAACTCCTTATCAAGAGTTGCCCTGTAATATTCCCAAATTGCAAAGGTGATATCTGAACTTATATGGCATTCTTCTTCACCAGGCCATATCCTCATGAGCTTACCATTGTAATCCAATCCCCATTTTGGCGTCACATCTAAACCATCATCGGCTGACTCCCATGGGAATTGTGCACCTTTATATCCATTTGCCAGGGCATTTTTCCTTGCCCCGTTTAAAGTATTATACCTATAAAGAAGAAGACTTCTTGCAATATCCGGCATCGTATATATAAAAAAGGGAAGCATGAATATTTCGGTATCCCAGAAAACATGACCTTTATACCCTTCACCATGAAGTCCCTTTGCAGCTATGCTGACTCTTCCGCCACATTCGTAAGCTGAAGAGGAAAGTTGAAACAGGTTAAATCTGATCCCGACCTGTGCACGCTCATCGCCATCGATTTTAATATCGATATCAGACCATATATCCTTCATTGAGCTTATATGATCTGATTTTTCTTTCTCATATCCGTATGCTATAAATGAAGCCATATCGTATTTGCATGAGTCTGCAATATCATTGCAATCCATTGAAGAATAGGTACAGCCTAATTTATAAAATTCATATTTTGTGTTTGGATATATGGGAATTTGGTAGAGCTCGCATACCTTATCATCCGATTGCCTGTACTTTCTAAACTTAGATTGGATGCAATCATAAGAACCGCTTATAAGAGCTGATGATTCTATTATTTTTATGTGCTTTTCCAAGGTTGAAGAGATGAGAGCTATACCTGGCGACATATCATATGCCTGCTCTATGAAAATATGTTTTAAGATGCTTGACGGATCATATGAGTTGTTTGCAACATTTCCGTCTATCATGTTTTCTACGAACATATTGCCGGAGAAATTTTCACATGAAATAGTGTATTTTGCAGCCCACCTGTGAACGTTTTCCCTGCTGACATATCTTTCTGTTGATATGTTTATGATTTTGCCTTTGGGAGTCTTTATCTTGGACTTAAGATAAAGTATCCCTTCCTTCATATTTAAATACCTTTTGAAGTGCAGTACGAGGCACTTATCAAAATCAATGAGTTCATCTTCAAAATATATATTTAAGACCAGAGGGTCCTGGCAATTTACTATTTCAGTCACCTGAGATTTGGATTTGTCGAAGATGCCGGCTATAAAATTTCCCTGATTTCCTATTTTAGAAAATTCTAAGCTCCCCCTTAATCCTCTATATCCATTTGCAAGTGTGAATATAGTCTCATATTTTTTATTATTGTTGCTCTCATATGCGTCTTGTACAACATTCCACTCAGCTTGTACCATATTAATCCCTCCTGATATAAAACCGTATTCGCCTATTATATTGATTGAAGAAATTGTACAATTAAAGATCCATATTTTTAGGCTATGTTATTATGTTGATTTTTGAGCATCCCGTTCACCAGTTCGCACTTTATAAGTTCTAAGGCTCATTGCCTCGTTTATCAAGAACTTTTGCAAACTCACTTCGTTCAAACAAGCAAAAGTTCTAGGATTCACTTCGGCAACTTCGCCAAGAACTTAG
>CALCDS010000020.1 GCA_937900065.1 uncultured Clostridiaceae bacterium
CCGCACCTGAAGCCGCCTTTTTAGCTGCGCTTGCGGTGCCTTCCTTTAAGTTGCTCCTCAGTTCCTTGCCTGATTTAGGCGCAAACAGTATTCCTGCAACCGCGCCCAATGCCGCGCCTACTGCAGCACTGATTGTCAGCCCCTTCTTTGATCCCTTTTGGGACTTCTTTACCCCAAAGCTGATTACGATTTTCTTTCCCAAAATATACACCTCCTTGATATTTTTCTATATTCTAACACCTTGCACAAAATAGAGCAAGACATATCGATAAGGTGTTGATTTCTTGATAAAAGAATTGGTTCTGCTTAACAAAGACATTGACTTTGGGCATACCATTCACATCATTCACTTGGATTGCTCAAAAAATCAAAGCCACGACTATTTCATTTTGTCCCTGAATTTTTAGCCAAGAAAATTTGATATAATATACCGACTACTGTAAACAATGCAAATATGATTATAATAATATATTGAGGAAATTTGCTCGCCACATAAATGGATGTTGGTCCGTCTGCACCGCCGATGATCCCTATTGAGCTTGGCTCAATTCTATTTAATTGGGATTTATGGAGTAAATACATCGGGAAAAAGTAGATATAAGATGCACTGATAATAGTGGCTGCAAAGCTTAATGCCGTAAATATGGCCGCCAATTTATTTCTTCTTGTTTTTATCAATTTTATCTCTCCCCTCACATTATTTTTAACTTCAAGCTATACAGGCGCTCATCAACATTCTATCATCTTTTTTGCAAGCTCGCTATCCAAAAATCCTCAAAAATTATTGCATCTATGACAATTCAAACTGTCCGGTGTATAACTTATAATACCTGCCCTTTTGGGATATCAGTTCCTCATGGTTGCCGCGCTCTAAGATAGTGCCGTTTTCAAGCACGATGATTGCCTTTGCATTTCGGACTGTTGAAAGCCTGTGGGCTATAACGAATACCGTCCTGTTTTCCATCAGGCGATCCATTCCAGCTTCGATCAATTTTTCAGTATGGGTATCCACCGAGCTGGTCGCTTCATCCAGAATAAGCACCGGAGGATCGGAAACCGCTGCACGGGCGATTGCAATAAGCTGGCGCTGGCCCTGGCTTAAGTTTGCCCCGTCGCCGGTAAGCACCGTGTCGTAACCGTTTGGCAGCCTCTGTATAAATGAATCCGCGTTTGCAAGCTTTGCCGCCTTGATGACCTGCTCTAATCTTGCCTTTTCATTTCCATAACGTATGTTATCCGCAATAGTGCCTGTAAACAGATGAGTATCCTGCAGCACTACTGCAATCGAATGCCTAAGGTCATCCTTTTTGATATCGCGGACATCGATTCCGTCATAAGTGATGCTTCCTGAAGTCACATCGTAAAAACGATTGATCAAGTTGGCAATTGTCGTTTTTCCGGCTCCGGTAGAGCCTACGAAAGCGATCTTCTGTCCCGGCTTTGCATAAAGGTTGAGCCCTTTAAGTATAGTATTGCCGGGCTTGTAACTGAACACAACGTCATGGAAACGCACATCGCCTAAAAGCGGTATCAATTCCACGTTTCCGTTTGCACTCACGCGGCGCCATGCCCATTTTCCGGTCCCATCCTGACATTCCTGAAGTTTTCCGCCTGGGGTCTTTATCACATGTGTAAGCGTTACAGTACCATCATCCACTTCTTCAGGCTCTTCCATGATCTCAAGAATGCGCTCTGCCCCTGAAAGGGCAGCCAATATGAAATTGACCTGCTGTGAAAATTGGTTTACCGGCATCGAGGTCTGGCGGACATAAACAAGGTATGAAGCAAGGCTGCCGAGATCAATCTTTCCTGCTATTGCAAAAAACGCGCCTATGCATGCGGAAAGAGCATAGTTAAAATAGGAAATGCTTACGACCACAGGTACAAGAAGACCGGAATAAGTCAGCGCTTCTGTAGCGGCTTCTTGAAGATTTTCGTTGCGCACAGAAAATTCCTGAAAATCTTTTTTCTCATGATTAAATATCTTGACCACTTTCTGTCCTTCAACCATCTCTTCTATAAATCCGTTTAAGCTTCCCATATATTTTTGCTGCTCTGAAAAATAAGCATGGCTTTTCTTTGCACTATACTGCATGAACAGGAACATGACTAAAAAACATAAAAGCACTATGATTGACAGCTCTGCATTCAATATGATCATCACCGTAAATGTACCTATTATGATGATAAAGTTTCGGATAAGAACCGTTATACTGTTGTTGAGAGCTTCAGCTATCGTATCGATATCATTTGTAAAACGGCTCATCAGTTCTCCATGGGTCCTTGCATCAAAAAACTTTAGAGGCAGCTTTTGTACCTTGCGGAAAAGATCATCCCGGATTTCCTGGATTATCTTCTGTGCGACCTTTACCATAAGCTGCGAATATCCAAACGATGCGGCAACACCGGCAAGGTATACACCGCCCATAAAGAAAAGGAACGCTGCGAGGCCATGCATATTCCCTGGTATTATATAATCGTCTATGGCCGGTTTCAGCAGATATGTTCCGTAAACATTGGCTCCGGCGCTGACGGCTATAAGCAGCGAAATGAGCAGAAAAGCAGCGCTGTGTTTTCTCATGTAACGCCATAGGAACTTACTCGTCTTTCGGATATCCTTCGGTTTTTCATGCAGCATCATTCTCGCCATTACACAGCAGCCCCCCTTCTTTGAAACTCATAAATATCCTGATAAACAGGATCGCGCATAAGCAGTTCTTTATGCGTCCCGACATCACTGATTTTTCCGTCGTCTAAAACCACGATCAAATCGGCATCTTCAATTGAACTTATGCGCTGCGTTATAATGATTTTGGTCGTACCCTTTAAATTCTCTGAAAGCCTCCTTCGGATTTTTAAATCCGTATCCGTATCTACGGCGCTTGTTGAATCATCTAGAATCAGTACCTTCGGGCGTTTCAGCAGAGCTCGTGCAATGCAAAGACGCTGCTTCTGGCCTCCCGACACATTGACTCCCCCTTGTCCAAGGTCGGTCTCATAACCTTCAGGCATCCTGCCAAGGAATTCATCAACGCAGGCAATATGACAAGCCCAATCCAGCTCTTTTTGCGTTGCATTCTCATTTCCCCATTTCAGATTGTCACGAATCGTACCTGAAAACAGGGTGTTTTTCTGAAGCACCATTCCTATGGCATCGCGCAGATGGGCGATCGGATATTCTTTCACATCGCGGCCGTCAATTTTCAAGCTGCCTGAAGTCACATCATAAAGCCGTGGAATAAGCTGTACCAGCGAAGATTTGGCTGAACCCGTTCCTCCGATGATGCCGACCGTTTCTCCTGCATCGATATGCAGGCATATATCTGAAAGCACATATTCCTTTGCCGTTTCCTGATATTTGAAATATACATGTTCAAAATCTATGCTCCCATTTTCCACCGCTCTGCCTTGAATGCCGTCAGCCATGCCTTCCGGTTCATCCAGCACTTCAAAGATACGTTCGGCAGAAGCAGTCGAACGGCTGAGCAGCAAGAACACATTGGATATCATCATCAAAGAATTCAATATTTGTAGCACATAGCTTAAAAAGCCGGTAAGCTTTCCAACCTTCAACGAGCCTACATGCACAAGATTGCCTCCAAACCAGAGTATGCAGATAATGGTAGCGTACATTATAAGCTGAAAGCAAGGCATATTCAAAACTGCGTAATGAAAGGCAATCTCTGAAGATTCTCTAAATGTTTCATTGACATCTGAAAACTTTTTGCATTCGCTGCCGCCCTTGACATATGACTTTACCGTACGGATGGCTATCAAATTTTCCTGTACGATTGAATTCACCTTGTCTAAAATTTTTTGCATTTTTCCATACATTGGGCCAAGTTTTCTAAGAATAAAAAACAAACAGACAGCCAAAACCGGCATGGCGATCAAAAAAACCAGAGTGAGTTTCGCACTCATCATCAATGCCATTGACAGCGCCATTATCATCAGCATGGGTCCGCGCACGAGCGGGCGGATGCCGGTGCAGACTGCATTTTGCAAAATGGTGACATCATTTGTAAGCCTTGTGATCAGGGAAGGCATGCTGAAATGGTCCATATTGGAAAAGGAAAAGCTCTGCACCTTTTTATACTCTGCTTTTCTCAGTTCAGCCCCAAATCCCTGGCCCGCGCGTGCGGCAAAACGCGCATAAAGTACACCTAGGGACAGCGAAACCAGTGAAAGCATGACCATTACAAAACTCTTTGTAAGTATGTAATTTTTATCCTGATTTGCTATCCCTACATCGATAATGTCCGCCATTATCATAGGTATAATCAGCTCAAACATGGCTTCCAATGCAACACATATGATACTCAATATTAAATATTTTCTATACTTATCGAAATACACAAAAAAACGTTTAAACACCTGTCCACCTCATAATGCATAATATAATTTTTATTTTAGGCTCTGTTTAACA
>CALCDS010000021.1 GCA_937900065.1 uncultured Clostridiaceae bacterium
AATGATATGGATATGGATGACAGTGAATTCGATAATTTAATGTTTGGAAACAATGTAAAAGTTTTACTTCAAGATATGGACATTATAAAATGGCGGGAAGATTTAGAGCATGATATGAAGATACTCGATATGATACTTGTGGAAGCAAAAAAAATAACGCCGGATCGTGACGGGAAATTAATTGAACTGCGTTCCATGGTAAGGCAAAAAATCAACCATCCTATAAACAAGGATAACAGAAAAATTATTATTTTTACGGCTTTTGCCGACACTGCAAAATACTTGTATGAAAATCTTTCAGGGAAGCTGCGTGAGAATCATATTTATACTGCGCTTGTAACCGGTTCAGGCGATAATAAATCCACACTGCCGATTTTCAAAGAGATGAAAAAGGAAATTAAGATTTCTGATTTAAATACTGTACTTACTTTGTTTTCGCCTGTATCAAAAGAATGCTCGAAAATTTTTCCGGAATTTCATGGTGAAATAGATGTTTTAATTGCCACAGATTGCATTTCAGAAGGGCAAAACCTCCAGGACTGCGATTACTTGATCAACTACGATATACACTGGAATCCTGTGAGGATAACTCAAAGGTTCGGCCGGATTGACCGTATCGGTTCAAAAAATGATGCGGTTCAGTTGGTAAATTTCTGGCCTATGAAGGATCTTGACGAGTATATAAATCTGCAGCAAAGGGTTAAAGGCAGAATGGTTCTGCTTAATGTTTCAGCTACAGGGGATGAAGACGTGATAGAGACGGACGAAAACAGTGAAATGAAGGAGCTTGAGTACCGCAAAAAACAGCTGGAAAAACTCAAGAATGAAGTGGTGGATTTGGAAGATATTTCAGGTGGCATATCCATTACGAATTTAACATTCAACGATTATAAAATGGATCTGATGAATTTTATGAAAGACAATAGAGAGCTTTTAGAAAAGGCTCCAAGCGGTATGTATGCCGTTGCAAAGATCGAGGATTCAATTAAAGATGAGGCTCAGCCGGGCGTCATTTTTGCATTAAGACAGCTAAAAGGCGTTGAACAGTCAAAGGAACAAAATCCACTGTTCCCTTATTATCTTGTGTATGTGGCGGACAGCGGCAAGGTAAAATTGAATTTTATAAATGCCAAAAAAGTTCTGGATTATTATAAAAAATTATGCAAAGGTCATAGAGTAGTTTCAAAGAGCCTTGTAAGCGAGTTTAACAAAGAGACAAAAGATGGAACGGACATGAAGCATTATTCGGATTTATTGGAGATTGCTATTGAAAATATTATAGGGAAAAAGCAGGAGATGGGGGTTAAAAGCCTTTTTAGCAGGGGCGGAACCACAATGCAGAAAAGCTTTTTCAGCGGTATTGAAGATTTTGAGCTTATTACCTTTTTAGTTTTAAAGTAAGGTGATGGTTATATGGCAGGATATGAATTTTTCAATGTTCCTGAAACATGCTGTGTCGGCAGTACGATTTTCAAAAATTTATTTTATAAAAACGGGAATTTATCTGCGCAGGATAAAAAAGTTTTCACAGATGTAGTAGATAAAGTTACATGGCTTTACTGCCTGAAATCGGATACCATAAATATCAAGCCATATAAGGATGAGACGAGGGATTATTCCGAGATAGAATTTTTAAAGGTTAAAATCCTGGAAGACAGAAAAGTCAGGAGAATAGCGGAGATAATAATGCGGGCTATTCCATATCCCATGATACTTGTTTTCAGGCTGAACGACAGTATAAAGATTGTGACAGCCCATGAGAGCATAAATCAAAATGATCCCGATGCAAACACCATAGAAGAATTTGCATATACCGGCTGGCTTGGCCAAGATGACGCGTTTTTAAACAAGCTTGATATAAGAAAGATGAGGTTTACAAACTATTATGCTCTTTACAGCGATATTATGGATGCGATATGCATTTATAACGCAGAATGCATGTTATGCAAATCAACAAACCTGTCCGCTGATAAGGCAAGAGAGTTTTTAA